>NZ_JAJNIU010000028.1:0-23823 GCF_022386355.1 Mammaliicoccus sp. L-M44
TCTTCATTCGTACTTTACAATTTAAATTATGTTTTTGCATAATCCTTTGTACTTTTTTGTGATTAATTGGTTTATTATTTTTTCTATTTAATAAGGCAGTTATTTTTCTATAGCCATACGTAAAACGATGTTTCTTACATAATTCTATAATTTCACGTTCATCCTCAGATATACTGAAATCTTTGTTTTTCCATCTGTAATAATTTGATTTTGGAATATCTAAAGTTTCTAAAATGAGTTTTACTGTATATTTAGATTTTAATTCATTTACTAATTCAACAACTACTTCTGGGACCACTTCCTTTCCAATTCCTTGTACTTTTTTAAAATTTCATTTTCTACTTCTTTGCGCTTTAATTGAAATTTGAGCGATTCAACAGTACTTAACTCTTCTATACCTTTTCCATAGGAATATTGTTTACCCACTTGTTGATTAAACCTATGTGTTTCACCATCTCTATACCATTTCCACCACTTATTAACTTGAGATTCATTTTTAATATTTAAAGTATCCATTATTTCTCTTGTGCTAAATCCTTTGAGTTTCATTTCTACTACTTTATATTTTGTTTCAACTGAATATGCCACTCTTTTCATAGAAAAAACACCTCCGTATAAATTCATTTTAATATGAATTCAACGAAAGTGTTTTTATTTTACTCCCACATCCTGGGGTTAGTGCATTACCTAGTCTCTTTTTTAAACTTTTCATATAGATGTAATAAAAACTCACCATTTGTAGGTCGTACATACAATTTTTCGCTATTATACCAATAGGACTTTAATTCTTTATCCCAAGCTAATTTAATAGCATGTCTTATAGACCTTTCAACGTTATTCGCTTGTATATTATAATTTTGAGAAATTAAAGGATAAAGTTCTTTAGTTAACGGCATCTTACGATTATATTGAAGCATAAGGTGTACACCATACTTTATATATTCATACCCGTTTAAATTTGATGAAAATCCAATCTTCTCTAGTAATAAATCTAAAGCGTCCATTTCTTCTATATTAGAATCTGTAGTCGTTATTACACGTTGTATCGTATCTAACAAGACATCAAACTCAACAGGTTTAATTAAGAAGTAATCTACACCTAATGAAACAGATTCTTTTAAGACATCATCACTCACAAAAGCACTCATACATATCACTTTAAATTGCTTATTTTGTTTTATATATTTTTTAAGCAAAGTCATGCCATCTATATGTGGCAAGATTAAGTCTAATAGAAGAACATCGAAAACTTCTCCATTTAAAATGTCGAGTGCCTCTTTACCGTTGTATCCAATATTAACAATTTCAATATCGTGTTTCTTTAAATATTGTGCCATCTCACTAACATATGCTTTCGAGTCTTCTATTATTGCTACCTTAATTACCATGCTTAACACCCTAACGAATCATTCTATTTTAAATTTTTGTTTTGTATAATCATTTCTTTAGCGTGTTGTCGAGTTAATTCTGTAACTTCAACACCTGATATCATTCTTGCTATTTCATCTATCTTATCTTCACCATCTAATTGTTTTATAGAAGTCGTTGTTCTATCATTTACGGTTTCTTTAGCAATATACAAATGATTATCACTAATTGCTGCAACTTGAGGTAAATGAGAAATACATATCACTTGAAGTGTTTGCGCAATTTGATGCATTTTTTCAGCCATTTTTTGTGCGACTCTACCAGATACACCTGTATCTACTTCATCGAATAAAATTGCTGTTTGTCCTTTTGAAGAAACAAATATACTTTTCAACGCAAGCATTATTCTCGATAGTTCACCGCCAGAAGCTATTTTATTTAAGCTTTTTAATGGTTCACCTTTATTGGGACTGATTAAGAATTCTACTTCTTCTAAGCCATATTGAGTAGGCTTCGTTTTAGTAAATGTAATTTCTATATTCGCATCTTGCATGTGTAAATTCTGTACTTCTTCAACTAATCTATCTCTAAGATCCAACGCAACTTGTCTTCTTTTAGTCGATAGTGCTTCACCGTATTTTACAACGTTTGTATAAAGATCATTAATTTCTTCACGTAATTGAGATGTACTTTGTTCGTAGTTCTCAATTTTATAAATTTCATCGTCAATTTTATCTCTATATTTGATTAATTCAGGTATGCTTTTGCCATATTTACGATTGAGGTCTGTGAGTACATTTAATCTAGACTCATACTCATTTAGTAAAGATTCATCAAAGTCATTAGACGTTAACTCATTATATAGTTCATGTTTGTAGTCTTCTAAAGTGTAATACATTTGATCTAATTCTTCACTAAAAGCAGTGTATTTATCCGGAATTATATCGTTGATATGTTGAATTTCTTGATTAAGCTCATAAATTTTATCTGTAATGTTTTCTTCACTACTCAATAACATATGCGCTTTATTAAGACTTTCGTTTATTTTTTCGTGATTTTGAAGTTTCTTAATTTCTTGATTTAAAAAATCAATTTCGTCTTCTTTTAAATTCGCATCTTGTAATTCATCTCGTTGGAATTTTATTAAATCTAATCTTTGTAATAATGCTTGGTCTTGAGATTCTAACTTTTCAAGTTCTTGTTTCTTTAAGCGATAAGATTGAAAAGTCTCGTCGTATTGATCAATTTCAGCTTGATAAGTACCATCAGCATAATCATCTAACAATGATAAATGATATTTAGGTTTAAGTAATATTTGTGTTTCATGTTGCCCATGAATATCAAGTAATTCTTGCATGACAATTTTTAAATCAGATAGCGTTACATTCTGATTGTTTAATTTACATATGCTTTTCCCTGAAGCAAAGATTTCTCTTTTTACAAACAAGAAATCTTCGTCAAAGTCGATATCTAACTCACTTAAGATTTTATTGACGTTAGGTACATTATCAATATCAAATACGCCTTCAATTGTCGCCTTCTGTTCACCATGTCTCACGAAACTTTGTGAGGCTCTTGCACCTACTAACTGACCAATAGCATCTATAATAATAGATTTACCAGCACCAGTTTCACCGCTTAAAACAGTTAGTCCACCTGAAAAATTAATTTCTAAAGATTCAATTATAGCGAATTGTTTAATTGTAAGTGCTTGTAACATTGTATATTAAATCTCCTTTAAAGCATATTAAAAATTCTATCCGTAATAACTTCAGCTGCTTCAGTATCTTTACAAATAATTAAGCATGTGTCATCACCGCATATCGTCCCAATTACTTCTGTCCAATCGATTTGGTCAATAATTGCACCAATTGATTGTGCATTACCTGGTAATGTTTTAAGGACTAATAAATTATCTGCTCCGTCAATTTTTACAAATGAATCCATTAAATATCTACCTAATTTATCAATCGGGTGATATTTACGATCTCTAGGTAAACTATAGATATATTGACCAGAAGGTGCTGGAACTTTAATTAATTGAAGTTCTTTAATATCACGAGATATAGTAGCTTGTGTGATATTCAAATCATATTCATTTAGTCTTTTGACTAATTCTTCTTGTGTTTCAATTTGTTCGTTAGAAATTATTTCTCTTATCTTAATCTGACGCATAGTTTTGTTCGCCATTACATACACCTCTGTTAATGAATATTTATACATTTATAATAGCATAAAATTGAAAAAAATAGTAATGTAAGCGCTATAAACATTTAAATGACGCTTTAGATATACTAAAGCGCCTTTTTTAACATAAATATTCATATATTTCTCTTAACTACTTAATTAAAGATTTGACGGTAGATATGATATTTGATTTAGAGATACCAATATCTTCTAATAATAAACCTACGTCTCCATGCTCAATATATGTATCATTTATGCCTATTCTACGCATAATATTATGATAATCATTGTCTTTCATAAAAGTAGCAATTTGACTTCCTAACCCACCAGTCAACATTGCTTCTTCAACTGTCAAGATCGGTTTAGACGCTTTACCGAGACTATGAAGCATTTCATAGTCCATAGGTTTTATAAACCGAGCATTAATGATATTGATATGGATGTCCTCTTTTAATAATTCATCTGCTACCTCTGTTACAAGTGAAACTGTTGGTCCATAACTTATAATAGTTAAATCATCGCCGTTTCTTTCAACATTCCAAGATCCTATTTTAAGTCGTTCACTATTTTTAGAATCATCAAGTAATGGCGCATTACCTCTTGGGTATCTAATCGCCATTGGACCATGGTCAGTTTCAAAAGCAGTTTTGATCATATTTTTCGCTTCATTACCGTCTTTAGGCATCATAATTGTAAAGTTAGGAAATTGACTTAAAAAGCCAACATCAAAGACACCTTGGTGTGTCTCTCCATCAGCTCCAACAAGGCCTGCTCGATCAACGCCAAATAATACGTTTAAGTTTTGACGATCTACATCATGTAACAACTGATCGTAAGCACGTTGCATAAAAGTTGAATAGATTGCGACATATGGTTTCATACCTTGTGTTGCTAATCCTGCTGCCATCGTAACAGCATGCTGTTCAGCAATACCTACATCAAAAAATTGTTCAGGTAACATTTGTTGAAATTTTGTTAATTTTGATCCTACAGGCATAGCTGGCGTGATTGCAACAATTCGTTTGTCTTGTTGCGCATATGCTAATACTTCATCACTCATTAAAGCACTCCATGCAGGACCTTCAGCATTTCCTTTTATCACTTCACCAGTTTCAAGCTTATATGGTCCTAAACCATGCCAAGTCCCAATTATATCTTTCTCAGCAGGTTTATAACCCTTACCTTTCTTAGTGACAACGTGTATGAGAACAGGTTTGTCCATTTGTTTAGAAACGGTGATCGCTTCATCTAATGCTTTAAAATCATGGCCATCTACAGGACCAATATATTTAATGCCAAGTTCTTCAAAGAAAATACCATCTACGACTAAATATTTCAAACTGTCTTTAATTTTATCCGCAGAGTCTTTTAACAAATCTCCACCAGGCAATCTGTTAATCAAACTTTCAGCATCAAATTTAAAGCGATTATAATTTTGATTAGATCGTATTCTTGCAAACATATTGTGCATTGCACCGACATTTGGCGCGATACTCATTTCGTTATCATTTAAAATAATCGTTAAATTCGTTTTGTCATGGCCTATGTGGTTTAACGCTTCTAGAGCCATACCACCTGTTAAAGCACCATCTCCAATTACAGGTACAACATGATGATTTTGTCCTAATATATCTCTCGCTTTTGCCATCCCCACAGCAGCAGATAAAGAAGTTGAACTATGTCCAGCTTCCCATACATCATGTTCAGATTCTTTCATTTTAGGAAAACCACTTAATCCTTTATATTGTCGCAAAGAATTAAATTCATGGCCTCTTCCGGTTAATATTTTATGAATGTAAGTTTGATGTCCAACATCCCATAATATTTTATCTACAGGGCTATTAAAATGTTTATGTAGACTCAATGTTAATTCAACCACACCTAAATTTGCCCCAATATGTCCGCCAGTTACTGAGCAAGTTTCAATTAAAAATTTTCTAATGTCACTGCTCAGTTGTTCAAGTTCTTGATGAGATAAATCTTTGAGGAAGGATGGGTTTTTTATTTTTGAAACATCCATTTTTTAACCACCTTTAGCCCGATTCTTGTGACCAGTCATCTTAATTATTGAATAGATTAATTTTCTCTATTTGCAAATAATTTTGTGAGAGACTTGAGTTCTTCAGTGTTATATTGATCTTCTAGTTGATCTAGTAAATATAACGCTTGATTCACATGTTGTTCTAAAGCAACCTTAGTATTGGTCTTACCTAATAAAGACACATAAGTACTCTTATGATTCGCGACGTCACTACCAACTGACTTACCTATTTTATCGAAATCCCCTTCAATATCTAGTAAATCATCTTTAATTTGGAATATTAAGCCTAATTCTTGGCTAAATGAATCAAGTAATAAAAATGTCTTGCTATTAACTTTAGCGATTGTGCAGGCTGCAACGACAGAAAAACGTATCAATGCGCCAGTTTTATATCTGTGAATTTTGCGTAAAGTATCTAGTGATATTTCTTTGTTTTCACTTTCCATATCTAACACTTGTCCACCAACCATACCTTGATGGCCTGCTGATTCAGAAAGCAATCTGATCAATTTCACTTTGTCGTCAGCTTCTATATATGTATCTTTAGTAATCAGTTCAAAAGCCTTTGTTAATAATGCATCACCAGCTAAAATTGCAGTCGCATCACCATAGATTTTATGATTCGTTTTCATTCCTCGTCTGTAATCATCGTTATCCATAGCTGGTAAATCATCATGTATAAGGGAATATGTATGTATCATTTCAAGTGCTTTTGCCGTTTCCATTCCTTTATTAATATCTGTCTTTAACATCGATAAAGTCATTAATAATAGTACAGGACGAATACGCTTACCACCTGCTAATAAAGAATAACGCATACTTTCTTCTAATTGTGTATTTACAACTGAATCTAGTTTCGTTTGTTTAAGTGATTCAGTGAACTTATCTACATAACTATTCATGATTTGACTCATCTGAATCACCTTCTTTTTGAACAAGTTTATTTACTTTATCTTCAGCTGCTTTAAGTTTCGTTTCACATTTACTACTTAATTCAATACCTCTTTGATAAAGTTCAATTGATTCCTCAAGAGAAATATTTTCTTCGTCTAATTTACCGACGACTTTTTCTAATTCTTCCATCATTTCTTCAAAAGTTTGTTCTTTAGCCACATTTGTCACCTAATTTCCTTAACATTAGCATTTATTTTACCATCTTTTAAATTGATTGTAATATCATCGTCAATTTTTAAATCATTTTTACTTGTAATGATTTTATCATCTTTTTCGATGATTGAATAACCTCTTAACATGATTTGAGTCGGACTTAACGCATCTAATTGCGCTAACTTGCTTGTCAGTGCTTGTCTTTTTTGACTTATAATTCGATTAACGAGCTGTGTTTGAAGCATATTTAAACGATCAAAATCTTGTCTAAATTGAAAAGTCTTATTATAAATTGGTGTGATTCGCAATTTATTTTGTAAGATATCCAGCTTATGATTATTACGCGTAACAGTTTGTTCTAAATTTCTAGATAATTGTTTTTGTAATTCATCTAACTTCTGAGTTTCTTGATCATATAACAATGAAGGCGTCTTCAATTTATAATATGATGAAAGTTGTTTTAATTTATGTTTATCTTGCTGTATAGATTGCGTGATATGTTTTGTTAAATACTGTCTAGCATTTGAAATCAGTTGATACAGCGCATTAATATCTGGTGTCGCAATAACTGCAGCTTGTGTTGGTGTTGCAGCTCTTACATCACTGACAAAATCACTTAATGTCGTATCTGTTTCATGACCAACTGCTGAAATAACAGGCGTCTTACAATGATAAATGGCTTCTACAACTTCTCTTTCATTGAAGCTCCATAAATCTTCAATAGATCCACCACCACGACCAACGATAATAACATCAACACCCATGGAATCAGCTTCTTTAATGTTGTTAATAATATTATCCTTAGCTCCTTTACCTTGAACTAAAGTGCTCATTAACACTTGTTCTGCAAGTGGATATCGCTTATCTAAAGTAGAACATATATCTCTTATTGCAGCGCCAGTCGATGCTGTCAACACAGCGATTTTCTTAGGATATTTAGGTATGCTTAATTTATGTGCTTGGTCAAAGTACCCTTTTTCTGCTAATTCTTTTTTGAGTGCTTCAAATTTTTCATATAGAAGACCAACACCATCTAATTGCATAGATTGAACATAAATTTGGTAAGCACCTCTTGATTCATAAACCCCAATTCTACCTTCAACAAGTACTTGGTCACCTTCTTTAGGATTAAACGACAATTGATTTGCGCTCGATTTAAACATCATAGCACTAAGTACACCTTTATCGTCTTTTAAGGCAAAGTAAAGATGACCACTTGAATGTCTTTTAAAGTTTGAAATTTCACCTTTAATAAAGACATTAAGTAGATGTGGATCTTGATCAAATTTATATTTGATATATTTAGTTATTGCTGTAACTGATAAATACTTATCCATTTATATCACTCTTTAACTTTTTGATAAACTGCTTAATACACCATTAATAAATTTATAGTGATCATCATCACTGTATACTTTCGCAATTTCTACTGCTTCATTAAATATAACTTTCTCTGGTGTATCTGTATATTTCAATTCATAAGTTGCCATTCTTAAAATGATTCTATCAGTCTTAAGTAAACGGTCTAATGTCCAGTTTTTTAAATGTGGACTTACAATTTCATCTAGTTCGTCTTTTTTCTCTATAACTTCTTTAACAAAGTTTTTCACGTATAAATATTGTTCACCTTTAAAATCTTCCACTAAATATTGAATCGCTTCTTCTACTGTTAAATCAGTTTTGTTATTTTCTAATTGATATAGTGATTTAAAGACAATCTCTCTTAGTTCTGTTCTTTTCATATTCTTCTCCTTCAAAGAATAAGAGGATGCACGCATCCTCTTAATTAATCATTTTATTATTGGAAATGTATATTAACGATATGTACATTAACTTCTTTTGGTGTTAATGCCGTCATCGTATTTAATGCTTGTTTAATTTCTGATTGTACTTTACGTGCTGTTTCAGAAATTTTTGTACCGTAGTCAAATGTACAGTAGACATTAATGTAGATGCCGTCTTCTTTAATATCGACTTTAATACCTTTACCAAAATTCTTTTTCCCGAATTTTTCTAAGGAATTCTTATTAAAAACGGATTGCATATGAGATACACCTTTAATGTCAGTAGTCGCAATGCTCGCAATGACCTCAATAACTTCTGGCGCAATCTCTATTTTACCTAAAGAAGGCTTTTTATTTTCAATTGTTTTAGCCATTTGAATCCCTCCCTATTTGTCTTCATTATTTATAATATCATGAATCTCTAGGAAATTGGTATTAAAATCACCTGATTCAAATACATCATTTTCTAACAATCTTAAATGGAATGGGATCGTAGTATCTATGCCAGCAACTAAAAATTCTGATAAAGCTCTTTTACCGATTTGAATTGCATCTGTTCTATCTTTACCATGAACAATTAGCTTCGCAACCATTGAATCGTAATAAGGCGGAATCGTATATCCTGTATAACAAGCTGAATCAATACGAACACCAAATCCACCTGGTGTTAAATATTGATTAATTTTACCTGGTGATGGCATAAAATTCTTAAATGGGCTTTCTGCGTTGATTCTAAATTCAATCGCATGTCCACTCAAGTCAACTTCTTCTTGTGTAACAGGTAATGTTTCACCACTTGCTACTTTAAGTTGAAGTTTAACTAAATCCATTCCAGTAACCATCTCTGTAACAGGATGTTCTACTTGAATACGCGTATTCATTTCCATGAAATAGAACGTTTCAGCATCTAAATCATAAATAAATTCAATTGTACCAGCATTTTCATAATTAACGGCTTTAGCTGCTCTAATAGCCGCTTCACCCATTTCTTTACGCATTTCTTCAGAAAGGACTGGTGATGGCGATTCTTCTACTAATTTTTGCATACGTCTTTGGATCGTACAATCACGTTCACCAAGATGTATAACATTACCCTCTGAATCACCCATTACTTGAATTTCAATATGTCTAAAGTTTTCGATGAACTTTTCTAAGTATAAACCTTTGTTACCGAATGCTGTTTCAGCTTCTTGTTGTGTCATTCTAAAGCCTGTTACAAGTTCTTCTTCATTACGTGCAATTCGGATACCTTTACCACCACCACCGGCAGTAGCTTTAATAATAACGGGATAACCAATTTTCTTCGCACATTTCTTAGCAATTCTTACTGTATCTACTAAACCATCACTACCAGGCACAACAGGTACGTTCGCTTTGATCATTTCTTCTTTCGCAACGTCTTTAATACCCATCTTCTGGATAGATTGATAACTAGGTCCAATAAATTTAATTTGGCATGCTTCGCACATTTCAGCAAAATCACTATTTTCGGCTAAGAAACCATATCCAGGATGGATACCGTCACAACCTGTTGATTTTGCAATTGAAATAATATTAGGAACATGAAGGTATGAATCTTTAGATTGTGTCGGTCCAACACAATAAGCTTCATCTGCTATTTGAGTATGTAATGCATCTTTATCAGCTTCTGAATAAATTGCGACCGTTTGTATGTCTAATTCTCTACAAGCTCTAATGATTCTTACTGCAATTTCCCCTCTATTTGCAATTAATACTTTTTTCATATTACTTCACCTTGAATAACGGTTGGCCATACTCTACCATTTGTCCGTCTTCAACTAATATTTCAGTGATTTCACCAGAAACTTCTGCTTGAATTTCATTAAATAATTTCATTGCTTCTAAAATACATACAGTTGTATCAGCTTCTACACGTGAACCTACTTGAACGTATGGACCTTCATCAGGAGATGGTGATTTATAGAATGTACCAACCATTGGCGCATTAATTGTTAAACCACTTGGTGCTTCTTGTTCAACATTTTGTTGTGGTGCAGCTTGAGTTGCTTGTTGAGGTTGTTCTGCAACGACATTTGTTGCACCTTGGCTATAAATGATTTCTTGTTTAATATCTTTTTTTAAAGTTAGTTTAAAATCTTTATCATTAATATCAATTTCAGTTAAAGAAGAATTATCTAACACATCAACTAGTTCTTTAATTTGTTTTAAGTTCATTTGAAAAACTCCTTTTAAATTCTAATACGTTACACTTCATACATTTTACTTTAGTGGTCATACCAATTCAAGAGATTTTAATATTTAATTATAAATGTAAATAAGATCGATTCCTAATTTAACTAAAATGATTGAGGCCAGGACACAAATTACTGTCCCGGCCTCATTTTAATGTTTAATATTAACCTCTTGATACGTAGCTTCCGTCAGTAGTGTTAATGACAAGTAAATCACCTTCATTAACAAATAACGGTACGTTTAAACTATAACCTGTTTCAACTGTAGCTTGTTTAGTTGCACCAGTTGCTGTGTCACCCTTAATACCAGGTTCAGTTTCTGTTACTTGAAGTGTAACTGTATTTGGTAATTCAATACCAATTGTTTCACCTTCGTAAGATTGGATTTGAACTTCCATGTTTTCTTTAATAAATTTAAGTTCATATTCTAGTTTATCACCAGGTAACTCTAGTTGATCGTAAGTTTCGTTATCCATGAACACATGGCTATCACCATTAGCATATAGATATTGCATACGACGATTATCGATTTGAGCTTTTTCAACTTTTTCACCGGCTCTAAAAGTTTTCTCTTGGATTGCACCAGTTCTTAAGTTTCTTAATTTAGAACGTACGAATGCCGCACCTTTACCTGGTTTTACATGTTGGAAGTCCATAACTTTCCAAATGCCATTATCAACTTTAATTGTTAAACCTGTTTTAAAATCATTAACTGAAATCATTCATTTTCCTCCTATTTATACCTTCTTATAAAATAATAAGGTCTTTTGAAGATTTAGTAAAGCGCTGTAAGCCATTTTTTGTAACTAATACGTCATCTTCTATTCTAACGCCACCTAAACCATCTACATAAATACCTGGTTCTAATGTGATACACATATTTTCTTCAAGTACAATATCTGATTTTTGAGATAAACCTGGACCTTCATGTACTTCTAATCCAATGCCGTGCCCCAATGAGTGACCAAATTGTTCTCCATATCCATAACTTTTAATAACATCTCTTGCAATTGTATCTGCTTCTTTACCAGTCATCCCCGGTTTAATTTGTTCTAAAGCAGCTAATTGTGCTTCTAAAACTATGTTATAGATTTTCTTCATTTCTTCTTTAGGTTCACCAATTGCAAATGTTCTCGTAACATCACTAACGTAACCTTCATAAAGTGCACCGAAGTCTAAAGTAATCATATCTCCTTCTTCGATAACTTTATTGCTTGCTACTCCATGCGGTAATGCACCACGGTGGCCAGAAGCAACAATCGTATCAAATGAAGAACATGTTGCGCCTTTACTTCTCATGAACATTTCCATTTCATTATTCACTTCATTTTCAGTCATGCCTGGTTTAACCCATTTTAAAATGTGTTCATATGTTTCATCTACAATGTCAGCTGCTTTTTGAATTTGTTTAATTTCAAATTCGTCTTTAATCATTCTGATTGTTTCAATAACACCTTCAATAGAAGAAAGTTCAACTGCATCTGTATTTAATGCTTGATATTCATTATAAGTAATTAAATGTGTTTCAACGCCAACTTTTTTATATTGACCTTCTTTTATCAGTTCATTAATCTTACCTAGCATTGGTCCTTCTTGATTAATAACTTCAAAATCTTGAGCTTGATCATTCGCTTGTTGAATGTATCTAAAGTCCGTAATTAAAAGGGATTTATCTTGTGTAATTAGTAGACTACCACTTGTCCCTGTAAATCCAGAAAGATATCTTCTGTTATACGGTGATAGAATTACAACTGCTTCAAGACCTTTTTGATTCATGACTTCTCTTAATTTATTAATTTTCATAATTATCCCCTTTCTATTTGTACAATAAATCTATATACATTAAAATAATATCATACATATCGAAATTTTTTCACAGTAAAACATTGGGAGTAAATAAACATGAGAAAAACAATTATAACAATCATGGCAAGTACAGTTGTCTTATCTGCGTGTGGAAATGATAAAGTTCAACAACTTGAAGAAAAGAAGTCTTCATTAAAAAGTGATAATCGAAAATTAAAACAAGAAGTATTAGACTTAGAAGATAAAAACAAAACATATAAACAAAAAGAAAATAGTGTTAAAAGTAAAATTAAACAAAATGAACAAGAGTCGTCTAGCCAGTTTACAACTCAATATTTAAAGTCATCTACAAAATTTGTAAATGAAACGAAAACGAATATAGCAAGTTATAACAAAATTAAGAAAAATGTAACTTCAAAATTTGACGACGAACATACTAAAAATGAATTAGAAAATATTTATCACAATCAAGAAAACATTACTGATAGATATAAAGATGAAATGAAAGGTAAAACTATTCCTAAAGATTATAAATCTCTTCATAAAAGCATGTTAAAGCTATCAACAAGTTTTGAAAAAGTGTTTAAAGATTTAAATGATGCCTACAATAAAAAGGATAAAAAAGATATTCAAAAAGCTATTGATGAGCTTCATGGATTAGACAAAGAGATAGGTCAAATTGAGTGAGATTATACATAAAATGTGCTATATTAAATAGACTAATAATTTAAGGTGAGATTTTATGAAAAATGTTTTATTCTATTTAATTATTGCTATAGCAGTTTTTGGATTAATTATGAATCTTGATTTCTTTATCATGGGCTTCATTCGTATGATTGTCTCATTAATCATATTCGGATTAATCATCTATCTAATTTACTATTTCTTCTTTTTAACGCCAGATCAACGAAAATATAAAAAAGCCATGCGCAAACAAAAGCGTAGAAATAGATAAAAAAAGAGACTATTGAAGTCTCTTTTCAGAGTGTCGACAAAGTCTTAGACTTTGCCGGCATTTTTTTATGCGCATGCTTTCCGCGGGCATGTTCTCAGCCTGTAGTCTTCGAATCATGCTGTTCCCGCAGGAGTCAGCGCTAAAAAAAATACCACAGTTAAATATTTACTTTCTATAAGTCCAATCTTCTGATTTATATTTTTCTTCCAATTGTTTAATTTCAGCAAGTTGTTCTTCAGTAAATTCAAGTGGTTTATATTCAATATCTAAACCTTTTTTGAATCCTTCATAAAATGCTGTTTCCATTTCTTCTAAAGTGATGTATTTATCTGATAAATCATTGATAGCAACTGCTTTATCTGTAAATGCAGCTTTCATTTTATCTTTTAGTCGATCATTTCTATATATAAACATATCGAACAATTCATCAACATCTATATCTTGTAAAATTGAACCGTGTTGCAAGATAACGCCTTTTTGACGTGTTTGGGCACTGCCTGCTATTTTTCTATCTTCTACAACAAGTTCATACCAACTTGGCGCATCAAAACAAACTGAACTACGTGGTGTCTTAAGTTTATCTCTTTCTTCTTTTGTCTTTGGAATTGAAAAGTATGCATCAAACCCTAAGGACTTGAATCCTTCTAACAATCCTTCTGAAATGACTCTATATGCTTCTGTTACCGTTTTAGGCATATTTGGATGCGATTCTGGAACGATGACGCTATAAGTTAACTCTTTATCGTGTAAGACACCTCTACCTCCTGTAGCACGTCTTACAAGTCCAAAACCTTTTTCTTTTACTTTTTCAATATCAATTTCTTTAGTTAGTTTTTGAAAATATCCAATTGATAACGTAGCTGGATCCCATGTGTAAAATCTAATAACAGGATCGATTTCTCCTCTACTCACAAAATTCATAAGTGCTTCATCAACTGCCATATTATAATATGGATTATTCGATTTCGTGTTTATAAAGTGCCAAGTTTCTTTCACAATTAAAACTCCTATTCAATTAATTCTTATGTACTTTTCTATTTTAGCAAAAAAATTTTGATAAATCTCACAAGAAATCTTATAATAAGGGTATCGACTTGAATTGGGAGGAATCAGACCATGAATTATTGGTATATCGCGCTCATAGTCCTAGTCTTGATTATCATTTATATGGCAATTAACTATTCATTAAATAAGCGCGCAGTAAAAGAATTAGATCAAAATGAATTCCATAAGGGATTAAGAAAGGCACAAGTTATAGACTTGCGTGAAAAGGCTGATTTTGACTATGGTCATATTATCGGGGCAAGAAATATACCGATGAGTGTATTTCGTACAAGATATCAAGGTTTACGTAAAGACCAACCTATATATTTTTGTGACGCAAATGGCGTAGCAAGTTATAGAGCTGCTAGAATGATGAAGAAAAAAGGTTACACTGAATTATTCATGCTTAAAGGCGGCTATAAAAAATGGACTGGTAAAGTTAAATCTAAATAATATTAAAGCGTCTTGATCGTTTAATACGACCAAGACGCTTTTTATTATATAAGAGATGAATCTCGTGAGTTAATGTAGTTTTTAACTCACATTTTATACAATCTCTGATGTGAACCCAAATATTTGACCTAAACAAATCAAATTATTGGGGTGCATTCTAATGAGGAAAAAATATGAATTTAAATTTAAACTAAAACTTGTAAAAGAATATTTAGAAGGACATCAAAGTTATAGAACAATTGCTTTAAAATATGGTGTTTCAAGTTGGTCTGTACTTCGGATTTGGGTCAATCAATATAAAGAGTTCGGAGAAGAAGGCTTAGAAGTAAAAAGTAGAAATACTGTTTATACTAGCGAATTTAAATTATCTGTTTTAAAATTTAGACAAGAAAATATGTTGTCTTATCAAGATACTGCGAATCACTTTAGGATTATTAATCCTATTATCATTGCCAATTGGCAACGTCAGTTTGATGAAAAATGTCGTCTTGATATAGATAATAAACAAAAGGGACTATCTCACACTATGACTAAAAAACGGGCTAAATCAGATAATAAAAATTTACCTTTAAATGAAAATGAACGTGAAGAACTTGAAAGACTTAGAAATGAAGTCGAGACTTTAAAGGCAAGTATAGCTTATCTCCCAAAAATTACAGGAGACAAACCTTTGAAATAATATACTAATTAAGGTTTAGATTTTTGGGTTCAGTACACTCGTGAGTTAATGTTGTATTTAACTCACATGTTTTGCAATCTCGTGAGTTAATGTGATATTTAACTCATATCTTTCTTAATCTCGTGAGTTTATATTGTCTTTAACTCATATCTTGTCTAACCATCTAATATTTTCAAAAAAAAAACATCTCATTACCCTATTTGAATATAAGGAATGAGATGTTATTTATTTTAATTTAGAAATTACAACAAAGACGCTTTTTATTATGCTTTTTCTTCTTTTAGTAATTCAAATTTAAGTACTGGTTTTCTTGCTGCTTGTGTTTCATCTAATCGGCCAATGACAGTTGTATGTGGTGCTTCTAATACAACTTCTGGTGTTTCTTCTGCTTCTTTAGCAATTTGAATAAGCGTATCGCAGAATGCATCTAAAGTTTCTTTAGATTCTGTTTCTGTTGGCTCAATCATCATACATTCTTCCACGTTGATTGGGAAGTAAATTGTTGGTGGATGGAAGTTAAAGTCTAAGAGACGTTTAGCAATATCCAATGTTCTTACACCAAGTTTTTTCTGTCTTGAACCACTGATTACGAATTCGTGTTTACAGTGTTGTGTATATGGTGTATCAAAGTGATCTTGTAATCTTCTCAACATGTAATTAGCATTTAATACAGCTGTTTCTGAAACTGTTTTTAATCCATCTGGTCCCATCGTTCTAATATAAGTATAAGCTCTTAAATAGATACCGAAGTTACCGAAGAATGGTTTAACTCTTCCGATAGATTGTGGCATATCATGTTCGAATTTAAATGTATCATTTTCTTTAACTACTGTTGGTTTAGGTAAAAATGGTACTAAATCTGCTTTAACACCGACTGGCCCTGAACCAGGTCCACCGCCTCCATGAGGTCCTGTGAATGTTTTGTGTAAGTTTAAGTGAACAGCGTCAAATCCCATATCACCAGGTCTAACTTTACTCATAATTGCATTTAAGTTAGCACCATCGTAATACAATTTACCACCTGCTTGGTGTACGATTTCTCTGATTTCTAAAATATCTTCTTCGAATAAACCTAATGTGTTAGGGTTAGTTAACATGATAGCAGCTGTGTCGTCTCCAACTACACGTTTTAAGTCTTCGATATCAACTAATCCTTTTTCATTAGATTTTACAGTTACTGTATCGAAACCTGCTACTTTTGCAGAAGCTGGATTCGTACCGTGAGCTGAGTCTGGAACGATAACTTTCGTTCTATTGAAATCGCCATTTGCTTCGTGGAAAGCTTTAATCATTAATAAAGCAGTCCATTCACCGTGCGCACCTGCTGCAGGTTGAAGTGTTACTTCATCCATACCCGTAATTTCTTTTAAATGCTCTTGTAAATCATAAATGATTTCTAATGAACCTTGTACAGTTGAAACATCTTGTAATGGATGTGCGTTTGCAAAGCCAGACATTCTAGCGACTTTTTCATTGATTTTAGGATTGTATTTCATCGTACATGAACCTAAAGGATAGAATCCTGTATCTACACCATGGTTTTTATTAGATAATTCAGTGTAGTGGCGCATTAAATCTAATTCACTAACTTCTGGTAATTCTGCTTTTTGTTTTCTTGTAAATTTATCTCCTAAAAGATCTTGAACATCTTGTGTTTCAACATCTTTTTCAGGTAAAGAATATGCAAATCTATCTTTTCTAGATCTTTCAAATATTAATTCGCTTGATGGTTTACGCACTGTATTCACCTACTTTTTTGATAAATGTGTCGATTTCTTCTTTTGTTCTTAATTCTGTTACTGCAATTAACATATGATTGTTGAATGCTTCGTCTATGAAACCTAAGTCAAATCCACCAATAATACCTTCTTCAAGTAATTCAGCGTTGATTTCACTAATCGGTTTGTTAAATTTAACAACAAATTCGTTGAATGAAATACCTTCTAACACATCAAATCCAGCTTCTTGCATTTTTTGTTTCATGTAAGTTGTTTTTTCCATGTTAAGTTTAGCCATTTCAAACACACCATTCTTACCTAATGCACTCATGCAAACTGATGCTGCTAATGCATTTAGAGCTTGGTTAGAACAAATATTTGAAGTCGCTTTATCTCTTCTAATATGTTGTTCACGTGCTTGTAACGTAAGAACAAAGCCTCTATTGCCATCTTCATCTTGCGTTTGACCTACTAAACGTCCTGGTAGTTTTCTCATAAGTTTCTTAGTAGATGCAAAATAACCACAATGAGGTCCACCATATTGTGCTGGAATACCGAATACTTGTGCATCACCAACAACAATATCAGCACCGAACTCTCCAGGAGGTGTAATTAAACCAAGTGCTAATGGATTGCTTGATACAATAAATAAAGCTTTTTTATCTTCAATTAATTGTTTAATTGCCTCTAAGTCTTCTAAAGAACCAAAGAAGTTAGGATATTGTACACATACTGCTGCTGTATCGTCATCGATAACTGCTTTTAACTTTTCTAAGTCTGTTACAGTACCGTCTAAATCAACTTCAACTACTTCAATGTCTTGTGCTTTTGTATAAGTTTTAAGTACTTCTATAGATTGATAATGTACAGATTTAGATACAATTACTTTTGATTTCTTAGTATGACCTGCTGCAAGAACAGCAGCTTCAGCAAAAGCAGTTCCACCATCATACATAGATGAATTGGCTACATCCATACCAGTTAGTTCGCAAATTAAAGTTTGAAATTCAAAAATAGCTTGTAATTCACCTTGTGAAATTTCTGGTTGATAAGGTGTATAAGCAGTATAAAATTCTGAACGAGATATAACATGATCGACAACAGTTGGAATATAGTGATCATATACGCCAGCGCCTAAAAATGAAGCATGTGTTTCACTTGTAATATTTTTATTCGCAATTTGAGAAAGTTCACGTAATAAAGGCGTTTCAGCTTTCTTTTCTTTAATATTTAACGGTTTATTAAACCTTACAGATTCAGGTATATCCGTAAATAATTCGTCTACAGATTGAATACCAATGACATCTAACATTTCAGATTTATCTTTTTCAGTTAAAGGTATATAGCGGTGACCCATTTTATTCACTCCTATGATTTAAATGATGATTTTTTAACAATTTTAGCTTTTACTTGTCTTTTTCTAACTTGTATTAAAATTTCTTTATCTAATTCAAATGCACTCTTCTCAATTAATCCCATAGCAATTGATTTGCCAGTTGATGGAGACTGAGTTCCAGAAGTTACATAACCAATTTCATTACCATCAGTATCTAGAATTGCATAATCTGTTCTTGGTATGCCTTTATCAATCATTTCTATACCGATTGATTTTCTTGGAGCACCATTTTCTTTTTGAGCTTTCAATACATCTTTGCCAATAAAGTCATCTTCAATTAATGGTTTAACAGCAAATCCAATGCCAGCTTCATATGGTGTGATTTGTTCAGATAAATCTTGGCCATGTAATGGTAATGCAGCTTCAAGTCTTAATGTATCGCGTGCACCAAGACCACATGGAACAACATTTTCGTTTATAAAACCATCCCAAATAGCTTTTGTATCTGCAGCATCACAATAAACTTCGAATCCATCTTCACCTGTGTAACCAGATTGAGATAATATAACTTCTTTCCCGAATAGTGTTACATTTTGTTTAAATTCAAACATTTTCATTTCTGATACATCATCACTGACTAATTTTTGAATTAGTTCGCGTGCTTCTGGACCTTGAATTGCTAATTGGCCATATTCAGAAGATTTATTTTCAACATTTACATTAAAATCTTTAATTGATTTTAACCATTCGAAGTCTTTATCTGTATTACCTGCATTGACAACTAAGAAATAAACTTTGTCGTCTAATTTATAAACAACTAAATCATCAATTACGCCACCATCTTGGTTACATAGCGTTGTATATTGAGCTTTACTATCAGTTAATAATGTTGAATCATTCGTTAATGCGTATTGAATAAACTGATCCGCTTCTTCACCTGTAACGAGAATTTCACCCATGTGACTTACATCAAAAATACCAACATGATTTCTTACTGCATTGTGTTCCTCTTTAATACTTGAAAATTGGACCGGTAAAGCCCATCCAGAAAAATCAATTACTTTAGCACCTTGATCTATATAAGTTTGATACAAAGGTGTTTGTTTTAAATCTGTCGTCATCATAACTCTCCCCTTCTGAATATGTATAATAAAAAAACAGGGTAGCTTTCGCTACCCTGTTGAAGTGCTCTTCAGGAATGCGTCACAAAGTTATCCTTTTGCCTGAGAGATTCACTCAAATCTGGCTTGCTCCTTCGGCGATGAATATATCATTCATTCTCTCTAACTTTGATCATTCGCAAATATTTAAGCTTATAGAGATTCAATAATCTCACTTGCAACTACTTCTCTAGGTCTGTTAGCATCAATATGCTTGAATGCGATTTCATTATAACTTAATTCTCGTTTTGAATACAAGGTTTTTAATTCATTTAATGACTTTCCGTTAGCATTCGGTCTGTTATTATCATGATTAATTCTATTAAATAGAATTTCGACATCACATTTTAACCAAAAAGTATTTTCATTTTGCTTTAATAATTCTTTACATAATTCTGATTCTACAATACCGCCACCAGTTGAAATAATCACATCTTGGTCAATCCATTTTTTTAAAGCCTGATACTCTAAATCTCTAAAATGTTTTTCACCATATTTTTCAAAAATTTGTGGGATTGGTAATTGAGTTGTTTCAACGATATAAGTATCTATATCTACTAAACTTTTATCATAATGTTCGCTCAACAAATTTCCGATAGTTGTTTTGCCAACACCCATAAATCCAATTAATACGATTGACATTAAATCTACTCCTCAGTTGTTTCATTTCAACTTAAACTTTATTCTATCTCATTATTCAGAAAATAAAAAGCTTAAAATTATTTATTTATCATAATTTTTATTTCACGTACATAGTATTGCTCTAAATTGTGATAAGTATTAAGCTTAAAGCTATATTGTACTAAGTAAAATGACAAAAAGGAACTATATATAAATAATATTCCAAGTAATAACGGTAAAATAAAACCAGCATCATTAGATATAAATTTCTTCATGTATTTCTTTATCGCCTTTTCTTATAATAATAAATACTTTAAACGTTTCGTTAGATATTTTATCTACTTGAAAAGTCTTCACATTATTAACCAAAGTGATGTTACCTCGGCCATTTATAGTTTTTATTATCTTTCCATTTAATAATGTGAATTCTGTAGAACGTATTTCATTTATGAATTTAATCCTGTTATAAGCGTTGTCTAATTTTATAGTACTCTCTTTTATTTCATCGGAGAGTTCTTTTCTGAACATCATCAATTCAAAATGTGTATGATCCATTGCATTATCTTTAAATAAATAAAGCCTCTTAATGAGCAATGGGATTAAAGCTAATATAATTAATAAAAAAGATAATGACAGTAGCATTTCTATCATCGTAAAGCCTTTACTATTTTTCAATACATATTTTTTCATTTTTCAATTCATCTTTCATACAAACTTTTGTATTAAACTCTAAATATTTATATCTCTTTACATCATATTTTGGTTCGATAGATTTTGATTGCACAGTTTGATAAAGCATTTGATAAAGCTTTATTCTATCGTGTTCTCGAGTGATATTTTCATTTAATGTTGTAACTAAAGGCAGTAATGTCCCACTCAATAGCATTATGATAAAAATAGACAACATAAAATCTATAAACACATACCCATCATGTCGTTTCAACAATTCTATATCTCCCTTTCTCGATGCGAAAAATAACATGATACTTTCTTTCATTAAATTCCACTTTTAAAGTACCAAATTGGTTAATATTCCCCTCTCCATCAAAAACTAATGTCGTAAACTCATTATTTTTAGAAATACGACCTTTATAGAGCGATATGGATTGAATCTGATTCTTCTCAATTTGATAAAATATTTTATCTGAATTAGGTTTAAACCAAACTAATATAGGTTGCTTTTGTGATAGAGATTTCGTTTCTAAGAACTCTAGCTTAGTTTCAAAATCATCTATGCCATTGTTTAATCCACTACGAGCCAATGCGTTTATAGATAAATACATTGTCACCATAAAGATAATACTGATGATGGATAACACAATAATCATTTCCACCAGCGTAAAACCTTTATTAACATTAATGTGCAACAACTTCACCATTTTCAAGTGTAATTGTTTCACCTGATTTACATGTCAGTTGCTTTTGATTAATATAACCATCACTTACTAAATCATTTATAGAATTTGGTTTAGCATCGTGCTTCAATGTATAAGCTTCTACTTGTCCAGCAACCATCTTCACTTGAGCCTGACATCCAGTACTTTTTACCGTCTCTGATTGCTTGCTAATGTTTGGTATGATGATCACCAATAATATACTTATTATTAGAAGAACTATTAACATTTCAATTATAGTAACGATAAACGCTATATATTCTATTACATTCGAAGTACTGTTGTTGCAGGAATAACTAAAAAATTATATTTATTTTTATTCATCGTTTTATTATTTCCCTGTGGTCAATATGTTACTTTTTAATATCTATAATCTCTTTGTGTTGAGTTTTCTGACAATTATATATGTGGTCAATATTTTAGTTAAACATCGCTTTAGAAAACAGAACATTTGTTCGTATAATTAAACTACTAATTATACGTGAGGTGTTTAAATTGAAAATCATTAACCCTGGTATGCCCGAACCATATAAATATGAAACGGACTATAGAAAAATACCTAAAAAGTATCTAAACAGTAATATCCCAGAGGGACGTAAGATGATTAAGTGGGCGCCATTTGCTAGTGTGCCACAACAATACGAAATTATTAATCAGCATATTAAAGACCAAAGTAAGACAGATAAACCTATCTTAGATGAATTAGCGTTACGTGATTTGAACGATGTGTTGGCTCAAAAATTATTTTATGATCCACCAGCAACGATTAAGTATTGGGAAAATGGATACTACAAAACGATTGAATGTGAGATTAATAAGTTTGATAGTGAAAGGAATAAGTTAGAGGTACTAGAGAATGGCGAGAAAGTATTATTGAGTATGGATTGTATTGTGGAGATAGAGTAAAAGCACCATATTTACAGTACATTTATGATAAAGTGTATATTAAAGTAAAAACTATTATAATCCAAAAACATTTAGGAGTAGATTCAATATGAATAATTTAGGAACTTTATATTTTTTCACAGGTAAAATGGGTGCTGGAAAAACAACAATGTCAAAACAATTAACGAACGAAAAAAATGCAGTTTTATTATCAGAAGACGAATGGCTTGAAAGTCTGTATCCAAATAAAATTAAGACAATAGAAGATTATCAAAATTTGTCAAAACAAATAAAACCTTTGATAAAAAAACATGTACAGAATATATTGTGTGTTGGGACAGATGTAGTTATGGACTTTCCAGGAAACACCAAAAATCAAAGAAGATGGTTATTAAATATAGCTAATGAAATAAATGCCTATCATAAACTTATATATATAAATGTTGATAACAAAAAATGTTTAGAACACCTAAAAATAAGACAACTAGAGGAACCAGAAAGGAATAATTTTGATACTGAATCTACTTTCAATTATCTCACTTCATTCTTCGAGGAACCAAAGGAATTGGAAGGATTAAATATTCTAGAAATAAATAGCAATGATTAATAAATAAAGTACACTATCTCTATAAGGTGATTAAATGTTTAAAGACAAAAGGTATTATATTCTAATGGTTCCCTTTCTAATTTTATGTCTAATTTTAGTATATGTACTTCCAGCAGAATATTACCTACTTATACCGGTGGTTTGTATCATATTCCAACTACTTTACCACTTTTTATTTAATAACGATAAAAGCAGTAAAAATAAAAAGACCACCCTGTAATATGGGTGGCTATATACTTCTAACCTCTTCCGCCTAATTAAATTATAGCATAAAAAAAGCCCACCTATTCATGGCACTGCACCCTTACTAAGGGAGCACAATAAAAACACTATTTTCTAGGCTGCTAATTTCCTATATTCTATAGGGGATAAGCAGCCTAGTTTTTGTTGAATTCTAACTTTATTATAGTTTTCAATGTAATTTTCGACAATATCTATTACAATGGTATTAGAGCTTCTAAGCTC
>NZ_JAJNIU010000029.1:0-23614 GCF_022386355.1 Mammaliicoccus sp. L-M44
GTTTAATCATGATTTTAGTGGAAAATATTAATCCATATAAAAAAACAAACTGAACTTATAAATTTAAGTTCAGTTTGTCCACAGTCTGAGAGAGCGGACTTTGTCCACTCTCTATTTTTTAACGACAGATTTAATTTCTTTACCTAAAATAGGTCCGAAAGTTTCTGAATAAGTATTTGTCATATGGTCCATATCTCGATATACCACAATATTACCTATTATAGGTCTATATTCACCATTCACTTTAAAGTATTCAGATGGATCGAATTTCGGTAAATCTTTGTTTGTTTCTGATAGCTTTTTCCAATATGAAGAATCTTGTTGATTATTTCCTTTATTCATAAGTTTAATTGTTTCTTTTTCACCAGATTTTTCTAGTTCTTCTGAAACATTAAACTCGTATCTTGGAATATCTCTTATTGCCATTACTTCAATATTATAATCATTTTTAACTTTTAATAATTCATCTACCATTTGTTGTTGAATCTTATCTCTATTTGAGTCAGCTGCTGTAACATGTGATAATACTAAATCAATATCATCAGATTTCTTTAAATAGTTTTCTACATTTTTAACCCATTGACCTTTTAATGAATTATCATCATAACCTGTAGAGAATCTTGTTCCTGATCTCGTGATATTAATCACTCTGTAATCATGCTCTTTAGCCGCTTCAATAACTGCTCCTAACCAATGTTCAGAATGTGAGCTACCTACTAAAGCAATTGTTGCTTTGTAGTCTTTTTTCTTACCATAAGTACCAATCTTTAAATCTGATTTTTTTAAGCCTTGGTTTGAATCATCTAAGTGTGATTGTGGTAAATCATCAAACACGTTAGCGAATTCAGGCTTAGGATCATTTTCTTTGATTTTTTGTTTTGATGTTGCAGCTAGTGCACCTGGATAATCTTTAGATGCCAGTTCTTTATCATCAGACATTTTCACATAAGCATTATGAGAGACTAAACCAGCGATTAATATGATATTAGCTAGTGCGATAATACCAATTCTCTTAAATGCTACTTTATTTAATTCTGCACTTCTAATTGGTGTTTCAATATATTTTGTAGTAATGAATGAAAGCGCAATAGATAATGCAATTATGAGAACTCCTGAAATAATACCAGGTGTTTCTGAAATATTGTATTTGTAGAATGATAGCAATACCCAGTGCCATAAGTATATTCCGAATGATACGCCACCTAGTTTAATCATAATCGGCATAGATAAGAAGTTCTTAACACCATATTTAGTATCTTTATTACCTGATAAAATAATCAGTAATGCACAAGTCATAGGCCATAAAGCAATATAACCTGGAAACATTGTTGATACATCAAATATAGCCCCCGTTAAAATTAAACCAATAAGACCAATCCATCCAATAATTTCAGCTGTTAAATTACTAATTTTAATTCTGCTCAAGTTAATACAAAGCAAACCACCTAATGCGAATTCCCATACTCTCGTAAATGTAATAAAGTATGCTAAAGGTTGATTTACAGCAGTTAAATAAACTGAGTATGCAAATGATACAACAAATATAAAACCAAGCAAGTAATTGACTAATTTTTTACCGTTTGATAAATCATATCTTTTGATTAGGAATAATACACCTGTAAATAATAAGAACCAAATGATATAGAACTGTCCTTGAATGGACATTGCCCAATAATGTTCAAGCGGGCTTTTCATTTGCTGTGCATCTAAATAATCAGTATTACTCAATGCCAATTGCCAGTTTTGATAATAGAACATAGATGAAACGACTTCTTTCATTGTTTTATCAAAAATGGTTGACGGTAAGAAGAATATGCTTAATACCAATACGACTAATATAATGATAAATGCCAGTGGAAATAACCGCTTCATTAATTTAGATATGTATGGCCAAAACTTAAATTCTCCTGTTTTATTAATAGTAGATATAATTGATGTTGTAATCAAGAAGCCAGATACAACGAAGAAAACATCTACCCCACCAGATACTTTACCAAACCAAATATGGTAAATAGCGACCAATAAAGCCGCAATAATTCTTAAACCTTCAATTTCAGGTCTAAATTTTCTTTCTATATCAATCATATTTTTATTCATTTTTAAACTCCATCTTAAATTAGTTTGATATGCAATTATAAATTATATCAAACAATTTACCGATGTAAAGTATGTGTAAGAAATATTTAATTAGTGTAAATATTGATTTAAATTATAAATTCATCTATATCCAACAAAAAAACTACTAACAATATTTTACATTTGTTAGTAGTTTTTAAAATTTCATAATATTTAATGAGATATTTTTTTGCTTTTATTTCTGATGTTTCTTAAGTTCATTTTTGTTCTTAATTTCAGTAGCTTAAATTTATATGAGCGATACGCTTTTTTATCAATTTGCATATCTAAATTACTTGCCACTTCTTTAAATCTTTCAAAATTGTAATTCGCAGCAATTGTTAATACGAGTTCTTTCAAATCTTTCACGCTATTCGTTTCAAGTTGTTGAACGACTTGTAAATACTTAATTGCTGGATCTATAACGTGATTTAAGTTTTCTACTTTCATGAAATTATTTCGAATTAGAAAGTATATAATGAGATAATCCATTCTATAACTATAGTAGTTACTCACTTTCTCTTTTAAATCACTTAAGATATCCATTGTTCTTTTTCTAACTTCAGTGGCATCATTTAAATATTTTTCTATATTTTTGTAACTTGTCGCTACTATTGAATCTTCCACGCCTATGTTATATAAGTAAGCTGAATCATCTAATATTGTAATATGACTTTTTGACCAAGCTTTCAAATTAAAGGTATGCTCTTCACAAAAAGTAATATCTTCATCGAATCTAATATTTTCTAATACTTCATGTTTGTACAATTTACCATAAGGACCTATAGACTGCGTAACTTCTGGTGTTAAGTTTAATGTCGTACGATCTACAGCTTTTAAATCATTGTATGTTTGAATCGGTCTAATCTGATCACCAATTAAATGAGAAACCTTACCGACCACTATATCTGTATCATTTCTTTTTATCGCATCAACCATTTTGTCGATAATGCCTTCACCTAATTTATCATCTGCATCACAAAACATAATATATTTACCTTTTGCGATACTAATGCCTTCATTCCTCGTTGCCGCAGCACCTTTATTTTCTCGATTCACAAGTACAATATTAGGATTATTAATTTTGCTAATTACATCTGCACTATTATCTTTAGATCCATCATTAATACAAATGATTTCATGCTCATAATGACTTTTAATTGATTTAATGGTTTGCTCTATTGTTTTTTCTGCATTATAAATAGGGATAATGACACTTACTTCCATATCGTTAAGCTCCTTTGTTTATAAAATCAACTAACTTTTGAGTTGCATCAAAGTTTGTATATTGATGCCACATTGGTTTAATTTTATGATTAATTTTATTCAGATTCACAAGTTTATAAAGTGTTTCTAAATCATAAGCTTTGTTCTCTTTCGTCATTTCATAATAGTATTGATTGAGCCCTCTCATTTCATCATACTTTGCTTCATCATAACTATAGAAAATAATCGTCTTATTTAAAAGTGCCGCTTCAATACTAAGTGAACTGTAATCTGTAATAATGATTTCTGCCATTTCAACTAAATCTTGTATATCTCTCGGATCTGAATCATGTGAAGTAATGCTTGGATGTAATTTAGTCACAAGTTCGTATTCAGGGCACATTTTTTCAAATTTCTGTTTATCTATCGTATGAATTTCATTTGTATAATCTCTATAAGTAGGAACATATAAAGCTAATTTTTTGGATTTATTAGGATACTCATGTTTATCTTTATATTGGTCTAACCTAGGTAATCCAAATGGTAATATTTGATTAGGTTTGGCATCTAAACTTTTAATAAAGACGTCTTTCATAATATCTGAACTCACTAAATAATAATCTGTAAAATGATAAACTGATAAATAATTTTTTATGAGTTGTTTATGCTCAAGATTAATACTTTTATCTTCTAAGCCAAACTTTTTCAAAGCCCCCGCAGCATGCCATGTTTGAATAACTTTTTGTTCTGGAGTTTTGCTGATACTGCCTAATAATAAATAATATGTATCGATAATTATTATTTTACTACTTTTAATTGCTTTTAACTGTTGTAAGACATATTTATTACTTAAATTGATCACTTTATCTACATCTATATCATTCAAAAAATCAATCCACTTTGGATGCGCAATAACTGTAATATGGTATTGTTCTTTCTTTAATGCTTCGATTATAGGTAACACATCTTCTTTAAATGTCATAAATACCACGACATTTTTACGTTTTACATTACTTTTAAATAATTTATTAAATATAAAAATAATAGAAAGATAGACTTGTTTAATTATGCTTCTTACCACATTGACACTTCCTTACGTAAATTTACTAAAGTTAAAAAAATTGACCATGAGAAGCTCTATATTGAGATAAAGGCTGAGACAATCATTGATGTCTCAGCCTTTTTATTTATTAATCATTTTAAATAAAGTCAGCAAACCTTTGTCTAAATCTAACATGCAATATTGCACCTACTACAAAGAATAACACTGTCACGCATATATTATAAAGTAATAATTGCCAATGTTCTATGAAGTACCAATTATCATATAATATTGCTGCTCGATACCCTTCTGCAAAGAAGAATACTGGATTTAATTTCATAATCATTTCAATCACTGAACCTTTTTCTGGTACCCAAAGAATTGGCGACACGTAAAATAGCATTCTCAAAATAGCTTGCATCGCCATTTGTGTATCTCGAATAATAACACCTAAAGTGGACGTTAATAAAGAAACTGAAAATGCAAATATGTACACTAAAGGTAAATATATAAATAATTGTAATATATAAATCGAAGGTATAATACCAGTTGGAATACATAATAAAATTATAATTAAAACTAAAATAATATGACCATAAAATCTACTCGTCAGAATATAAGCAGGTATTGCTGACAAAGGAAAATTCATCTTTGCAACTTGATTAAACCTAGTACCTATTGATTTAGTCCCTTCAAGTATACCTTGGTTCACAAAGAACCACATACTAATACCGACTAATAAATATAAGATAAACGGTACACCATCTACTGGACCATTTTGTCGAATACCAAAACCAAATGCAAACCAATATACAAATATTTGTAGTATAGGATTAATAAGCTCCCAAGCTAATCCTAAATAATTATCATGATTTGAAATTTTTAATTGGAATTGTGCTAATCTTTGAATCAAATAAAAGTTTTTGACGTGCTCTTTTATTACTGTAAAAACAGCATGCATGAATATCACTCTCTCGCTAAGACATTTATAACTTAATCTTTAATATAGCATCAATTGAGCATAGATGATATATTAAACTTTAGGTTAATCTCATAATTATAGAACATATATAATTTACATGATTCTAACAGAATTTACAATAAATTTACTAAACTCATAAAATAATGCATAATAGAAATGTTAATAATTATAAGGAATGAAGTACATATGAAAGAATCAGTTATCATTAATAATCTAACAAAAGAATATAAAATTTTCCGTAATAATAAAGATAGATTAAAAGATGTGTTTTTACCGAAACATCAATCACAAAGATTTTACGCGCTTAAGGATATATCATTTACTGCGTATGAAGGCGATATTATCGGTTTAGTTGGTATTAACGGGTCAGGTAAATCGACATTAAGTAATATTATTGGTGGTTCACTACAACCAACAGACGGTGTAATAGAACGCCACGGTGATGTTAACGTTATCGCAATTAACTCAGGTTTAAACACTCAATTAAACGGAATAGATAATATCGAATACAAGATGTTATTACTTGGTTTCTCTAAAAAACAAATTAAAGAACTTACACCTCAAATTATCGAATTCTCTGAATTAGGTGAATTTATATATCAACCTGTTAAGAAATATTCAAGCGGTATGAAATCTAAATTAGGTTTCGCAATCAATGTTACCGTCGATCCAGATATTCTTGTAATTGATGAAGCATTATCTGTTGGTGACCAAACATTCACTAAGAAAAGTTTAGATAAAATGAATCAATTTAAAGAAGCTGGCAAGACTATTTTCTTTGTCAGTCACAATATAAATCAAGTTAAAGATTTTTGTACAAAAATAGCTTGGATTGAAGGCGGCATACTAAAAGAATTTGGTTCTACTGAAGATGTACTTCCAAAATACCAAGCATTCTTAAAAGATTTCAACAAAAAGTCAGCAAACGATAAAAAAGCTTTTAAAGACGAATTAGATGCTACACGTTTTTATTTTAAATAACAAAACAGGCTGGGACATAAAGTAATGTCTCAGCCTGTTTTAGTATATTGGCAGTAGATGACTGAATTGAAAATGCGCTTGTATCAAGCTTTTTTCAACTCTAGTCATCCTTGCCGGGGCGGGACTACGAAATCTTTTTATACAAATTAGATTTCTGTCCCGCTCCCTTAATTTGCTCTATAATTTCCTCTAATCATTGTGTTAATAGAATTTCTACCAATTATAAATCTAGAAAGTGGTATAAATGATAGAACAACTGCTAAACCGACACTTAATGATAATGCAAAGATATACGTTGCAATATTATACATAAAGAATTGATCTATAAAATGAAATGTATATTTTGCCATGTAATAGACCATAATTTTATGTGTTAAGTAAATAAAGAACGATATTTCGCCAATAAAATATAAAAAGCTTATATTAAAGTTAGCCAGCTTTTTAGAAATAACCAAGATAAATATAAACGCTAATGCTGAATATATTAAAATGTCATAACGGTTAGATTGAACAACTGTTACATCATTTTGATAAATTGAATAAATAACTAAAAGTGTTACCCCAGCTAAACTTCCAACTAACCACATAAACTTTTTCTCCATAAACGATAGAACTTCATTGTAGTATCTACCTAAGTAAAAACCAAATACAAAATAGAATAACCAATAAAGAATATTCGTTCTATGGAATAACGGGTAAAATTCATTCCACCAATTCGTATACGTGTCATTATCGTACATTAGATATGAATGTGCGAGACTAATCGCAAAGCTGATGACCAGCATAACAACTGGATTTGCTTTACTTAATGATTTATGGAAGATTAAATGTAGAATATAAAATTGGAATATGACAATGACAAACCAGCCATACCAATTACCAATTAATAAATTTTCTTTAAACAACTGCCAGAATGTTTCTTCATTTCCATCAACTTTATACTTTGTATACACATAAAATGTTCCAATTGAAAAATAAGGAATCATAATATATTTAAACCGTTTGACTAGAAAGTTTTTCGGTAATTTATCTTTATAAACCATTGAAATTAGTGATTCTGACAAAATAATAAAGCACGGCGTTGCAAACAAAATTAATATTTGAAATGTTAATACAACCATGCGATTATGATCTTGTAATTCTACGTCTCTCAAATAATTTGATAATATATGCACGGCTACTATAATTAAGCAAAATATTGCCCTTGCATATGTAATTTCATGTTTTCTATTCATAAGTACTCCAACTCATAATTTTTTGTCACTTATGAAGATTACATGATTTTAAATAACTTGTAAAATGATTTTATATAATAGTTATAACAAAACTTTTGTTAGATAAATATTAAATCTACTTTATTGCTTTTCAATTATAATCTTTATCTTCCCATGTTGATTGATACATTTAATTTTATTATTTTTCAAAGATTTTTCTAATGGTTCATCTATATAAATTGGATTTTTGTATCTCACTGTATAATGTTGCCACTCAACATCTTCTAACAACCATTCACATACAAGTTGGCCAGGTACAATTTCTTGATGGATTGGATTTGAATCATGAATAATAGTTAAATATTTGTTAACAAGACTAATATCAAATTTCATACTATACCTCACTTTCCAACGAATGTTTGATTGAGTCGAGTGTATATGTCATTTCCACTTGTAATCGTCAAACTAAATTCGTAAATCGTAAACGACTTTACTTTTTTTATTTTCTCATTTTTTAATTTTGCTTTATAAATTGTATCAACATCTATTGCTTTAAGCTCATCAACTGATGTTTCTTTTAAGTAAATCTCTTTTTCTAAAAAACGCTCAAACATTGAAAATTCCGGCCATATACTTGCTAAATATAATACGGGTACTGAAGGTACATCCTTTTCTATAGGAAGTGTTTTTTTATATGCATCAACATCTTCTTTGTTGAAAAGGACGTCAATTATTTCGATTCCATCTTCTAAATAATGTTGCATGTCCCATGCCTCCTCCTATTCCCATTGTTGCTATCGATGTCTCAATTTCTTTCATATGATATAAACGTGTAACGAGGCTAGCACCACTCGCTCCATATGGATGTCCAATAGCTAAGGCTCCACCATACAAATTAAATTTATTGTCTGGAATATTTAACATATCTTTTGAAGCAAGTACTTGAGAACTAAATGCTTCATTAAATTCAACACCGTCAATATCGTTCATTGTTAAATGTGTCTGCTTTAATAAACTTTCAACTGCAGGTACTGGTCCTATACCTAGCAATCTTGGATCAACACCTTTTACAGAACTATCGATAAATTCCAGTCCTTCGCGATAACCTAAAGCAGTCGCCTTTTCTTTACTCATAATTAAAAGTAATACCCCACCGTCATTTTTCATGCAACTATTACCTACTGTTACAGTTCCATCTTTAATAAGTGGTTTTAAACGTGATAACGTCCTTAAAGTTAATTTAGGTTTAACACCTTCATCATGTTGGATCCATTCATTACCTACTTTAATTGGATAAATTTCGTTAGATAAATAACCTTTTTCCATAGCTTCGATTGTCTTTTGATGACTATTGTATGCATATTCGTCCTGTATTTCTCTAGATATTTGATATACTTGTGCAACATTTTCAGCCGCTTCAATCATTGATGGGTCTTCTCCATCAGGCGCAAATGAAGCACGCTCAAAAAATTCTGGTGAGTCATAAACTGATTGTGGTCTTTTGATTTTCCAAGGTGCTCGACTTGTACTTTCAACACCACCAGCAATATAAACATCACCAGCACCTGCTTGAATCATTCTACAAGCATACGTTACCGCTTCTAATCCTGCACCACATTGTCTATCTATTGTGACACCAGGTATATCAACCGGCAAACCTACTTCTAGCAAAGACTTTCTAGCGATATTGCCTCCATTACCTACTACGTTTCCTAAAACAACCTCACTTAAATGTTCAAGTGCTTCAGCATGATCAGCTAACAAATATTCATATAAAGGTTTCAAGAGTAATTCGGGTTCTAATTGTTTAAAAATACCGCCATATTTACCAAATGGCGTTCTTTTTGCAGCTACAATAACTGGTTCCATGCTTTTCCTCCTAACTCATAAATAGATTTCATCTTATATCTCGCTATCTTTCCACTAGATGTATATTTCATCTGTTTAACTCGTATCATTCGAGACGGTATTTCATAACGACTTAACCCACACGCTAATAAATACTCTTTCATACTTAAATATTGCAAATGATCTTTACCTTTATATAATAGAACAGCAATTTCTCCGAATTTATTATGTTTTTTACTTATAATAATTGCCTCATCAACAATATCTAGATTTAATAATTTTTGCTCAATAATCTCTGGATATACGTTTTTACCACCAATAATTAAACGGTCACTTTCTCGTCCATATAAGCGTAGTTCTTGGTCTGCAGAAATTGATGCCCAATCGCCTATTTTAATCCACTCGTCACGGACTTCTTCATTTAAATAACCACTAAATGTCATGTCACTTTTGACATATAACCTACCTATATTATTTTCATCTTTGTCTTTAATTTGAACTTGTACAGAAGGAAATAGTTTACCTACAGATTCTGAATCTGCTTGTCCATTAGTATTGTAGCTAATAAAACTCGCTTCAGAGCTTCCAAAGAATTCAATTAAATCAATATCAGGATATTTGTATTTAAATTTTTCAAATATTTGTGTAGATAATTTTGCACCTGATGAAAAAATACTCGAAACATTCATTAAATGGACGTTATGATTCAATAAACTATATAGCATTGTAGGTACAATAAACATCGTTTGATTTTCACTAAATATATTGATTAATTTATTTAGAATTTGTGTATTAAATTTCTTTTGGCCAATAAATGTTCTACCTGTACTTAATGCATAAATCATAGCGTATAGTGTTAAAGAATGTGCATGTGGTCCAGGTGCTATCATAATGTCTGTATGACCATTGATTAAGTCTTCATTATATTTAAATGATTGAATCCAAGATTGATGATTCCTCATATATGCTTTAGGCATGCCTGTCGTCCCAGAAGTAAATCCAATATGTAAGATATCTTGAGGTAATACCGTATTATTTTCTATTTGTCGATATTTTACTTTATTGCTGTCATCTATTAATAATGGAATACGATATAACATTAATAATTTATGCTTCTTCTCTTCAGATATATAAGGATCTAGGACGCACGGTATAAGTTCACACTTTAAAGCTGCAATATACCATTTTATAAACTGAAGTGGATTTTTCATCGAAATACCAATCATGTTATGTTTTGGATATTCTTTTAATGTTGTGGCATTTTTTTCAGATTCTATCAATAAATCGTTATAAGATAAATGCATCTCATCAATATACATGGCAATTTTATCTGCTTTTGTATTTAATTGTTGATTTATAAGTTCCAGTACTTGCATGATCATACCACCTACTTTTATTGTTACCTTTATCATAACATTTAGTTAACAATTAAATGGATAAAATTCTTCATAAAAAAACACCTTAATGTTAAATTTCAACATTAAGATGTTTCTAAATTATCTATTCTTCATATAATCATATTTATTCTTTTTAGGTGTGCATGATTTTTGGAATTGAACTTCTTTTAAAAACAGTGGAATTTTAAGTGCTCTATTCACACGTTTCAAATCAGTTATAATTCTATATAACCATTCTAAATTAAGTTTAATAAACATTTTTGGTGCACGTTTAACATTTCCGCTTATGACATCAAATGAGCCACCTACACCCATCATTACTGTATGCTCAAAGTGATGACGGTTATAATAAATCCAATCTTCTTGTTTAGGAAAACCCATTGCCGCAAAAATAAAGTCTGGATTAAATTTCTTTATTTTCTTAGTTACTTTATAATCTAATACATGTTTATAGCCATGTTTATGATCAAACGTAATATTTGGATATTGTTCTTCTAAAATTTTACGTGTTGCTTTAACGCCTTCTTTAGAAGAACCTAATAAGAATACTCTCTTGCTACTTGCGTTCGCAATATTCAACATTTCTTCCATTAACTCTATTCCCGGAACACGTTCTTTCAATGGCGTATTTAAATATTTTGCTGCTTTAACAATACCAATACCGTCTGGTACAATGTAATCTGCATGTTTAATACGTCGTTGATAGTGATTATTGCTATAAGCATAATGTGCAATTTCAGGATTAGCTGTTACAATAAATAAATTGTCTTTCGTCTCCTGATTTACAAAATACTTAATACGTTCTACCATTTCATTCGCCGTCAGGTTTGCAAATGGCAAACCTAGAACATTAACGGTTGGAGGCTTAATCACATCATACGAATTCTCTCTATTTAACTCTATTTGTTCACTTATACTATTTAAATCTTTTTCTAGTACTTTTGCCATTTGTCTCACCTCTCATTCTTCACTATAATTTACACCATTTCCATAAATTTTACAACAAATTTACATTCTATATTTGATAAGTAGTACACATAATTCATTTAAATTGTTGAATTTTACTTGTATAATCATATATGATGTATAATATGCAAAAATAGATATTTCAAAACACAATACGAATAGAAGGGTAAATATATAATATGAAAAGATTTGCAAAAATAGGTTTACTTTTGATGTCAATAGTACTCATGATTCTACCCGTAGTATTTGGACTCATGCTTTATCTTGAAACTAAAGGTGCGATTAATGATTCATTTCTTGATTCTAAAAAAAGCAAATCATCTTTAAGAGATAAACCAGTAGATCCTAGTTTAGATCATGTGTCGGTATTATTTTTAGGTGTAGATGATAGTACATCAAGACGTGAAGGTGGTCAAAAGGCTAACCAATCTCGTACTGATGCTATGATTTATACAACATTTAATAGAGATAAAAAGCAAATACGTATGGTTAGTATTCCACGTGATACATTAAGTTATATACCAGCCGTAAAATATTATGATAAAATCACGCACGCTCATGCAATAGATGGTCCAGAAGGTTCAATGGAAAGTGTTGAAAGTACATTAAACGTTCCAGTAGATTACTATGCAAGAATTAATATGGAAGCTTTTGTTGAAGTTGTAGATGAGCTTGGTGGTATTGAGTATGATGTACCATTTGATTTAAACGAGCCAAACACAGAAGATAAAGGACGTATTAAAGTTAAAAAAGGTAAACGTAATTTATCTGGTGACGAAGCACTTGCAGTTGTTCGTTCAAGAAAACAAGATTCAGATTTAGAGCGTGGTAAACGTCAAATGGAAATGATTAAAGCCATTATCAAAAAAGCTCAAGAAACAAATTCTATTAATAAATTAGATGACTTAGTTAAAATCGTTGGTAAAAATGCGAAACACAATTTCTCATTTGAAGATATTCAAAACTTAGCAACGACTTATTCATCAAGTAAAGTAAAAATCAAAACAGAACAAATTACAGGAACTGATGCTAATTTCAATGGTGTTTACTTCTTCAATCCTGACTTAGATAATTTATTAGAACTTTCTAATAAACTTAGAAAAGACTTAAACTTACCTAAGACTAAGAAAACAGAATTAATGAATTATCTTATGATTCAAGCATATGGTGATTTAACACCTTATATTGAAGTATCTAAGAAAAGTCTAAAGAGTGGAAGCACATCAGGTGACAACGATTCAGCTGAAACAGTAGAACCAGCTATAGAGCCTGATACTGAAGAAACAACCGAGCAGCAAACTGAACAACCGTCTGAGCAACCATCCGAACAGCCTGTAGAACAACCTGTACAACAAACACCTACAGAAGAAGTACCATCACAAGAAACACCACAACAACCAACACCAGATCTAAGTGATCAAGCACCAGATCTAAGCGCTCAACAACCTGGTCCAGAAGTTTACTAGGAAAGGAGGCAAATTATGATTCAACGTAAAACATATGAAAAATATGAACAAATCAATACAATGTTTGATGCTCTTGAAAATCAAATCATTCATTCTGGAGATTTGTCTCACTTCAGACAAAATTTATACTATGTTAATCACGAACATCATGAAAATTATGAAGCGTTATTACTATATTATAATCAAGCAAACAACGATCCAATTGTAGATGGCGCTTGTTACATCATTGCCATCCCAGAAATATTTAATGTTATCAATATCTTTGATAACCCCCTACCTTTTTCATGGGTATATACTGAAACAGGCTTAACAGAAGAAATGAAATCATTAAGTGTTCATTTACAATATTTAGTAGCAGCAGCACTAGAAACTAGCCAAATTCAAATATTCACACCGAGCGGATATACAATGGGTATGACAAATTGGAGCATTCACCAATTAAGATTATTCTGGCAATATACCGCAATCGTTAGAAGACAAGCAGTACAAACGATATAAAATAAAAGCTGAACCATATAAAGTGGTTCAGCTTTTTTGTGTGGACAGAAATAAGATGGGAATTATTGTGAAAATATAGTGTGAATGTTGCTTGTTTGGAGTGTCTTGCAATATACGGGGCTTCTATGTTGCTTGTTTTGTGTGTCTTGCAACATACGGGGCTTCTATGTTGCTAGTCAGCCTCGTCTTGCAATATTCAGATCCTCTATGTTGCTAGTCAGCCTTGTCTTGCAATATTCACGCCTCCAATGTTGCTAGTCATGCTCCACTTGCAATATTCAGACTCGCAATGTTGCTAGTCACGTCCCTCTTGCAATATTAGAGATTCATATTTATCTTGTTTAGTCAGTCTTGATAAATACTGCGCCACTATTTATCTTGTTTAGTCAGTCTTGATATATACAGCGCTTCTATTTATCTTGTTTGGGCAATCTTGATATATACAAGTTCTTTTTACCAAATATTTATTGAGATTTTTTATTTACTACATCAATTAGAATAATCATAATGTATAATAAATTGAATCAAAACTATGGAGGTATCACGATGATTAAAATAGCGGAAAGCGAAAAAGATATACAAGATGGATTAAATATTAGAAAAACTGTCTTCGTTGAGGAACAAGGTGTTTCTATAGATGCAGAGATAGATGAATTTGAAAATGTTTCTAAGCATGTTGTTCTATATCACGATGATAAACCAGCTGCGGTTGGTCGTTTTAGAAATTATAAAGATGGATATGCGAAAGTAGAAAGAGTTGCTGTTTTAAAACCTTATAGAAAATTTGGTTACGGCAAAGATGTAATGAATTTTATTAATCAAAAAGCTAGTGAAGATGGATATAAAGGTACTGTACTTAATGGACAATCTCACGCTAAAGGATTCTATGAAAAATTAGGTTATAAAACTGAAGGCGAAGAATTTTTAGAAGAAAACATTCCTCACTATTTTATGAAATTAACTTTTTAATTAAATTATTAATATCTCAAATATTAAAGTTACATTACATTTCATAAAAAGTTCATCTTTTAATATTAAAAAGCCTTATACTGTTTATAAATAAATACCTATACAAAAGGAGATTGTTTATGGATAAAAAATTCTATTACAAAACCCCCGCACTTGTAGCAATGACTTTAGCAGGTACTACGCTCGTATCACATCAAGTTAATGCAGAAGAACAAACAACAAACAAAGAAAATAAAAACATCATTGAACAACATGATAATGCTAGTCAAATTCAAGATGAACAAAAAGAATTAAAAAGCCAATCTTTAAACGTTTCAGGTACGAAAGAATATAAAGATCCTTCTATCATTGATGAACCAAAACAAGAAGTGGAAAATACAGCTGATGCAACAGTACAACCTACTTCTAACGAAGATGAGCAAGACACTGAAGTTGCTCCTACTGAAGATAACTCTGAAGTTACAAACAACCAAGAAGTTGCTGATGACTCAGTTCAACCTACTTCTAATGAAGAAAATCAAGACACAAAAGTAGCTTCTGATGAAGATAACTCTGAAGTTACGAATAACGAAGAGGTTTCGGATGACTCAGCACAAACTACTTCTAACGAAGAAGAGCAAAATTCTGATGTAGCTCCTACTGAAGATAATACTGAAGTTACAAACAACGAAGACGTTTCTAAAAATACAGCACAAACTGCTTCTAACGAAGAAGAGCAAAATTCTGAAGTAGCTTCGACTGAAGATAATACTGAAGTTACAAACAACCAAGAAGTTGCTGATGACTCAGTTCAACCTACTTCTAACGAAGATGAGCAAAATTCTGAAGTAGCTTCTACTGAAGATAATACTGAAGTTATAAACAACCAAGAAGTTGCTGAAGACTCAGTTCAACCTACTTCTAACGAAGATGAGCAAGACACTGAAGTAGCTTCTTCTGAAGATAATACTGAAGTTACAAACAACGAAGACGTTTCTGATGACTCAGTTCAACCTACTTCTAATGAAGAAGAGCAAAATTCTGATGTAGCTCCTACTGAAGATAACTCTGATGTTACGAACAACGAAGAGATTTCTGAAGATATTACTCAAACTACTTCTAACGAAGAAGAGCAAAAATCTGATGTAGCTTCTTCTGAAGATAACTCTGAAGTTACGAATAACGAAGAGGTTTCTGAAGACACAGTTCAACCTACTTCTAACGAAGAAGAGCAAAACACTAATGTAACGTCTACTGAAGATAATACTGAAGTTACAAACAACGAAGAAGTTTCTGAAGACACAGTTCAACCTATTTCTACTAATGATGCTCAAAATACTGAAGCGGCTACTAGTACTCAAAACGATAAAGTTCAATTAGAAACTGCTAGTGTTCAACCACGAGTTAGCACTTTTGCATTTAGATCTGTAAGTAGTGCGCCTGTTGTTAAAAAAGCAGTAGCTACTACTAGTTCTTATAGTCCTACAGTAAGTTCATCAATAAATAGTCAAATTAGAAATAATAATTATGCAGTGCCGACATATGTTGAAGATTTTTCAAGTCATATTCCTAAAATTCCATATCGTAATGGTGTTGGTAAACCTGAAGGAATTATTGCACATGAAACTGCAAATCCTAATTCAACAATTCAAGGTGAAATTGCATATATGAAAAACAACTACGAAAGTGCTTTTGTACATGCCTTTGTAGATGATAATAATATTATTGAAGTTGCGCCAACTGATTACTTAGCTTGGGGTGCTGGTGGTGTCGCAAATGAACGATTTATACATGTTGAATTAGTTCGTGTATATGGTGGAGATCGTTTTGCTCGCTCTATTAACAATTATGCAGATTATATCGCAACTAACTTATCATATTATGGCTTACCATTTGATAGTGCTGAAAATGATGGTACTGGTACTTTATGGTCTCATGATGCCGTTTCAAGATATCTAGGTGGCACGGATCATAGTGATCCATATGGTTGGTTTGCAGAAAATAATTATACTTTTAATGAGCTTGTAGATTTAGTGCGTGAAAAATATTTATATAAAACAGGTAGCGCAACTCAACCTACTACGCCTGTAGTGTCTAAACCTAAGACGACTACACCTGTAGTTTCTAAGCCTAAAACTACTACTCCTGTAGTTTCTAAACCTAAAACGACTACACCTGTAACGTCTAAACCTAAGACTTCTACGCCTGTAGTTTCTAAGCCTAAAACGACTACACCTGTAACGTCTAAACCTAAGACTTCTACGCCTGTAGCGAGTCTTGCTAAAACAGTAGTTGTTAACTATAAAGGTAAAGTTAATACAAATGCATCAGGTGTCTATAGTTCAGTTTATGATACTAAAACAAAATCAGCTGCTAACAAAGTTGGTAAAACATTTAATATCGGTAAACAATCTAACTATAACAACCAAGTATATTATTTATTACAAGATAATAACGGTACACCTTTAGGTTGGGTGAAATCTAGTGATATTCAACTGCAAAATAATACTAAAGCAACTCCGAAACCTGTTGCTTCTAACACAGCGAAACCTAAAGCAACTCCGAAACCTGTTGCTTCTAACACTGTGAAACCTAAAGCAACTCCGAAACCTGTTGTTTCTAACACAGCGAAACCTAAAGCAACTCCGAAACCTGTTGCTTCTAATACAGCGAAACCTAAAGCAACTTCTAAACCTGTTGCTTCTAAGACAACAAAGGCAAACGCAGTTGCTAAAACAGTTCGTGTTAACTATTTAGGTAAAGTTAATAAAAATATTTCTGGTGTATATACTTCTGTATATGATCAAAAAACTGTACCTGCAATCAACAAAGCAGGAAAAACATTCAAGATTGGTAAACAATCAACTTATAACAATCAAACATATTATCTACTTCAAGATAATAATGCTATTCCATTAGGATGGGTAAACGCTAAAGACATTCAATTGCAAAAAGTAACAACACAACCAAAAGTTGTTAATAAACCAACTGTCGCTCAACCTAAAAAGACTAATGCTATAAAATCAAGTGCTGTTAACAATCAACCTATTGTCTTAAAAGAGAACTATCAAAATTACTTAATTTTTGATAACAGTGGATATTTCTATAGTGAACCTTCAGTATCTAAAAAGACATTACTTGGTTCATTACAAAACTACCAATATTCATACTTTAAAGTGATTACATCTCAAAAAGTTGGTAATGAATTATGGTATAAAGGTTTATTAAATGGTAAAACTGTATGGATTAATGCTAAGTATTTACAACTCGCTACAGAATCAACAAATATTTCAACTAGCCCATACACGTTAGATCAAGCTGTTGATATTCAAATGGCATTAAGAAATGGTACTGAACCTAAAAAAGTATTAGCAAGTGGTATTAGAAATGCTACGAGAGCTGAAGTTAAAGATGCAATGGATACAAGTAAGTATGTAAACGATCCAGTTCAAAAATATCAATTTTTAGACTTAAACAAATCTCAAAATATTTCAGTAACTAAACTAAATGACTTGTTACGTGGAAAAGGAATTCTTGAAAATCAAGGTAGTGCCTTTAGCCAAGCTGCAAAAGCAGTAGGTATTAATGAAATTTATTTAATTTCACATGCATTATTAGAAACTGGTAACGGTACAAGTGATTTGGCTAACGGTGGAGCAATTGACCAAAATGGTAATGGTAATGTTGATTTAAATGCACAAACAAAATATTATAATATGTTTGGTGTTGGCGCTATTGATAAAAATGCATTATACGGCGGAATTAAATATGCTCAACAAGCAGGATGGAACACACCTGAAAAAGCAATCCTAGGTGGTGCTCAATTTATAGCTAATAATTACATTAAATCAGGACAAAACACACTTTATAAAATGAGATTTAATCCACAAAATCCAGGGGTTCATCAATATGCAACAGGCATAGACTTCGCTAAGTCTAATGCAAAACGAATTAGCGACTTCTATCAACAGATTCAAACAGACGGTCAATATTACGATGTCGACCAATATAAAGCATAATATTAAAGTAAAAACCAATGCCTTTAATAAGGCATTGGTTTGATTTTATAGTGTTAACGAAATAAAATTATTTGTACTTTTGAAAAATTTAATTTATAATCTACATTTCAAGCAAATTGTAGATTATCGTTTTAGGAGAGCACTTTTCATGGCAAACGAAAAAGAAAGAGACCATTATTTTGATAACGCACGATTTTTCTTAATTGTGCTAGTTGTATTCGGTCATTTAACAAGATCTTATGTTAATGAAAGTCATATTTTCAAAGCACTATATATGTTTATTTATAGTTTCCATATGCCAGCATTCGTACTGATATCAGGATTCTTTGCTAAAGGCGTAGGAAAACCAGGTTACATAAAAAAAATTACTATCAAACTGTTACTACCCTATTTAATATTCCAATTATTTTATGGTTTATATTACTACTATATTGATAGAGACGATACATTAAATATTAGTCCCTTCGATCCACAATGGGCAATGTGGTTCTTAGTAAGTTTATTCTCATGGCATATTATTTTGCACTTTGTGAGAAACTTCAATCCATATATCACATTTACAGTAGCAATATTATTAGGTTTAGTTGTCGGTTATTTTGACTTTATTAATGCAAAACTTAGTCTATCAAGAACATTTGTATTCTTCCCAATTTTCCTATTAGGCTATTACATCAATAAAGAACAATCATTTATTTTAAGAAATAAAAAGCATATTTGGTTATCTTCCATTAGTTTAATTGTTATTTTCATTGCTTATTTACTAACTGATTATAACTTTGAATGGTTATTTGGTAGCAAACCTTACTCTGCACTTGAAGGCGATGTAGACGTTTATAGTGCATTAAAAAGATTATTCATATATGTTGTCATTTTCGTTTCAACATTTAGTTTCTTAAACTTAATACCAGAACGTAAATTACCATTAACTTATATTGGTTCAAGAACAATGTTTATTTATTTACTACACGGACTTTTCGTAGGTCTATTCCGTTCAAAAGAATGGGATCAAATGTTATTAGACCAACCTTATGTTTGGGTTGCAATCATTCTTATAACAATTGCTATTGTTTACTTCTTTAGTAGCGATCTTGTAAGACATTACGCAAATCCTGTTGTTAACATTAAAAAGCCACCAAAAAAGAAAAAATAAATATAGAAAAGCCAATCCTTTGAGTACATAACTTAAGGATTGGCTTTTTTGTTTATCTAATTAATGTTGCATACGATATCGTTCCGATAAATTTATCTTCACTATTTAATAAATAGGCTGGTATTTGTACATGTTTATGTGTAATGGGCGCTAACTCATGATTGTTATTATAAAGATTTTCTAATACTTCATAGCTCGCACTTAATAAGTATGTTAAATAATCTACCCACTCTTGCGTATACGGTGTATCTGACTGAATAAATAATATTGGATTCTCTTTTTTAGACGTTGGTTGCATAAAATCAGAAACAAATTTTCTTTCGTCTAACGATAGTTCTTCTTTCACTTTAAATTTAATATGAAATTGCGCATTCTTAATAAGCCGATTATCTTGCCCGAAATAATATCGATGAAAATGTGGTAATTGAGCTTCCGCTCTACAAATATGTATTGAATCTTCTTCAAATGAAACCATCCATTGTTCTTCATTATTTTGTATCAATACAAACGTTGGATGTGGTAACCAATCAAAAATATTTAAAGATAATAGTAACTTTAATCGTTGATTCATATTAGCTAAATTCACCATATAAACATCCCCTATTATTGTAATGTTTCCCTTATTGTAATACGTTTTCTAAATTTTTGCTATATTCATTTATTTGTATGCTTTTTAAAGTTATAATTAAACTATCGTTTTGAAGAGGTGAAAAAAATGCAATTACCATTAAATAAATTTGCATCTCAACTTCAAGTGTCTGGTATTAGAGCGATATCTAACCGTATACCTGAAATTGATGATGTGATTAACTTAACAGTTGGTCAACCCGATTTTCCTGTACCAACAAGTGTTAAAGATGCAATGAAAGATGCAATTGATCATAACTTTACATCTTATTCTCATAATGCTGGTTTACCAGAATTGCGAAAAATCGTTGCACAATATTATAAAAATCGCTTCAATGCTTCATTTGAAACAGATGAAATCCTCATCACTAATGGTGCAAGCGAAGCATTAGACACAACTTTAAGAGGAATTCTTGAACATGGCGATGAAGTATTAATTCCTTCACCAGTATATGCTGGGTATGTCCCCCTTATCGAACTGTTAGGTGCTAAGCCTATATACATAGATACTACCCAAACTGGCCTTAAAATAACGCCTGAATTAGTTAAATCTCATATTACTGATAAGACAAAAGCTATCTTGCTAAATTATCCTAATAACCCTACTGGTATTACGTTGAATAAACAAGAAGTAGAAGCACTTGTTGATGTATTTAAAGATTACCCTATTTATGTAGTCAGCGATGAGATTTATGCTGAGAATACATTTAATCAAACGCATACATCTTTCGCTTCATATGACGCAATCAAAGATCAATGTATTTTACTAGGTGGCTTGAGTAAATCTCATTCAATGACTGGCCTTAGAATTGGCTTTTTATTAGGACCACAATATGTTATGAAACAATTAACATTTGTACATGCCTATAATTGTATTTGTGCGAATGTACCGAGCCAATATGCTGCAATTGAAGCATTAACAAATGCAATTGATTCACCTAAAGAAATGAATAAAGCATATATAGAACGTAGAGATTATGTATACAAGCGATTAATTGAAATCGGCTTTAAATTAAATGAAAAACCTCAAGGTGCATTTTATATTTTTCCACAAATTTCACATTTCGGAATGGATGATTATGAATTCTGTATGAAAGCACTTGAAGATTACCATGTCGCGATTGTACCTGGTTCAGCTTTCACCCATATTGGCAAAGGCTATATTAGAATTTCATATGCTTACAATATAGATGCACTTGAAGAAGGACTGAATAGATTAGAAAGAATGATTCAAGAACTATTTTAAAGGGGCTAGAACACAATGGATTTATTATGGCAAACGTTTGAAGATAGAAGTCATTTACTTAAAAGTTTAGTCAGACATCAATCTATAACACATTCAGAAGGAGAAAAGACTTTTCCTTACTTTTTAAGAGATCAATACTTAAAGTTAGATTATTTTAAGCGTAATGCTCATCAAGTTATGCTGCAACCGACTGGGGATGGTCGTCATGCAGTTCTTGCATATTACAAAGCACCACAATCTAAAAAAACGCTCGTTTGTATAAGTCATTTTGATACGGTAGGTATCGATGATTATAGCGAATATAAAGATGATGCTTTTGATATGGATAAAATTACAGAGAAATTTCGACAAGATATGAAATACTTAACGCCTGATGCTAAAAAAGATATCCAAACGCACAATTATTTATTCGGACGTGGTTCAATGGATATGAAACCAGGTCTTATGATACATATGTCTCTGATAGAAAAAGCAATACATGAATCATGGGATATTAGCATAATCGTTGTTTCAGTACCTGATGAAGAAGTTGAATCTAAAGGTATGCATGCTGCCGTTCAAAAGCTCAATCAAATTCGTAAAGAAGACCATTTAGATATAGCTTTACATTTAAACAGTGAACCTACTTTTTCACAAGCAGAGAATGACCCAAATCATTATGTTTATTCAGGTACAATAGGCAAAATCATGCCTTCAGTATTATGCTATGGTAAAGAAACTCATGTTGGACAACCATTGAATGGTATTAGTTCGAACTACATACAAAGCTTTATTAATAGCAAAATGGAATACTGTACTTTGTTTAAGGAAACATATAAAGATGAAACGACGCCACTTCCTGTCTCTCTCATGAGTAGAGATATTAAAGATCATTATGATGTTCAAACACCATTTAGAACTGTTTCATTATATAATGTATTCTTATTTAACAGAAATGCAGAACAAGCTTTTAAAATTTTTAATGATGTCGTTAAAGATGCCATTCACAATTGTGAAAAAGCATACCAAGAAACATTAAAATCCGAGGGCTTTGATAAAAAGTTATCAATTAATATCTTATCTTTCAAAGAATTAAAAGCACTTGCAATAAAAGAGTATGGTGAAAGTAAAATTAATCAAATCATTGAACAAATTGTTCATGAAATTCCTGATGAAAGAGCACAATCTATAGAAATAACAGATCGATTTATGCATATGTTAAAAGGTTTAGGACCAAGTGTTGTGACATTTTTTGCACCACCTTATTACCCTGCTGCGCACTCTTCTGAAGATCCATTTATTGATGAAATCGTCCAAACTGTTAGTGAGACATCTTTAAAACAGTTTGATAGAGTGTCAAAAAGGCAATATTTCTTTAATGGTATTAGCGATCTGAGTTATGCCAAATATAGACAAGACGATTTAGGATTTGAAAGCTATATTGAGCAAACACCTGTATTTAATCAATCATACTTTATACCATTTAAAGATATACAAGAAATAAGTGCACCAGTTATTAATATTGGACCTATCGGTAAAGATGCTCATCAAGTAACAGAACGCATCAATATGAAAAGTGCGTTTGAAGAAATACCTACTATTATCGAGCAAGTTATAAGAAAACATTTATTATAAAAATAAGAGTTTGGGACAGAAATGTTCTAGACTCTTTTTCATATTTTCAGAAATATAGTGCTGAACATTGCAAGTGGGACGTGACTAGCAATGTTGGAGGTCTGAATATTGCAAGTGGAGCGTGACATGCAATGTTGGAGGACCTTGTATTTATCAAGACTAACCAAACAAGATAAATAGGAGCTCTGTATTTATCAAGACTAGCCAAACAAGATAAACATACTAAGATTAGCTGTGAAGAAATCTATGACGATAGATTTTTTCACAGCTATTTTTTATAGTTGTAGAGAGAAGT
>NZ_JAJNIU010000030.1:0-22182 GCF_022386355.1 Mammaliicoccus sp. L-M44
ACTAGGCTACTTATCCCCTATAGAATATAGGGAATTAGCAGCCTAGAAAATAGTGTTTTTATTGAGCTCCCTTAGTAAGGGTGCAGTGCCAAGTGGTGTTCCTGTTTTTTGGATTAAATAATATTTAATTAAATTACTTTTTATGATTTAGAAAAATAATGTTGACCGTTGTTGGCAATAATATTCTTATACCAATAGAAGCTTTTCTTTTTGATTCTTCTTAACGTACCACTTCCATCATTGTTTCTATCTACATAAATGTAACCATAACGTTTATCCATTTCACCGGTACCATTACTTACGAGATCGATTGGTCCCCAGCTTGTATAGCCGATAATATCAACGCCATCTTGAATTGCTTCAGCTATTTCAGCAAAATGACGGTCGAGATAATCAATACGGTAATCATCTTCTACTGTGTCATCATCCAATAGTTTATCTTTTGCGCCAAGACCATTTTCTACAATAAATAGTGGTTTTCCATATCGATCATATATTTGGTTGCATGTAATACGCATTCCTTTTGGATCAATTGTCCATCCCCATTCAGATGTTTCAAGGTAAGGGTTTACTACTGAACCAAAAATATTACCATCCGTGAAGTTTTTCAAAACCTCTGGGTCGGCGCTTGTGCATCGACTAGCGTAGTAACTAAAACCAATATAATCGACGGTGTGCTGTTTTAATAATTCTAAGTCACCATCTTCGAATTGAAGTTCTATATTGTTTTCTCTGAAAAATCGTTTAGCATACCCGGGATACACACCTTTAGATTGAACATCAATAAGGAAGTAAGAATCACGCTCCATTTCTATCACTTTCAACATATCATCAGGATTGCTGCTATATGGGTAGGCACAACCTGCTGCCAACATACAACCTATCATCGCATCTGGTATGATTTCGTGACAAGCTTTTACAGCAAGTGCACTTGCAAGCAGTTCATGATGTGCTGCTTGATACAACACTTGATCTTTGTTTTCTCCCTCCTCGAACACAATCCCAGCTCCTGTATATGGAAGGTGAAGCAGCATATTAATTTCATTAAAAGTCATCCAATATTTTACTTTGTTTTTGTATCTATTGAATAAAGTTTTTGAATACCTTTCAAAAAGATCAATCATTTTACGGTTCTTCCAACCTCCGTAGTTTTTAATAAGATTTACAGGAATATCAAAATGGCAGATTGTTACGACGGGTTCGATATTATATTTTAGTAACTCATCAAAAACATCATCATAAAATTGCAACCCTGCTTCGTTTGGCTCTGAATCATCGCCGTTAGGGAATATTCTTGCCCAGGATATTGAGAGTCTAAAACACTTGAAGCCCATTTCGGCAAAGAGGGCAATATCTTCTTTATAACGGTTATAGAAATCAATAGCTTGATGAGATGGATAAAATTCGCCTTCAATTGGATTGAAGGAATCTAATTTTCCCTTAGCTATATCGTTTCTTTTAGGACCAGTTGGTAATAGGTCAACCGTCGTAAGTCCTTTGCCATCATCCAAATATGCCCCTTCAATTTGATTTGCAGCAGTAGCGCCACCCCACAGAAAATTATCTGGAAAACTAGTTATTTTTTTAAACATTTTAAAATTCCTCCTGAAATAAAATTGAAATTTTGAGTTATTGATTTGATGTAGTTAATAATCTATATAGTTGTTTGTATACAAAAATGCTGACTGATAAGCTTTTACTAAGAAATAGAGTTAGCCCCTTGTTTACGCCTTTTTCTGTACTTAACATTTCCAACAACAATGCCTATTAAAATTAGAATTACACCAATCCACTGAGATAAACTGACGTGTTCTAATAAAATCAGTGAAGACATCGTAACTGCTACTGGAAGCTCTGAAGCAGTTAATATGGTACCAAGTCCTGGACCAACATGTGGCATTCCAATTGAGAATAGAAGCGGTGGAAGTGCAACACCAAGTAATCCGAGAAAAACGCCATAAGGTGCTAAACCTGTTAAAACAGAAACATCAAATAAAAAAGTTGGTGGATATAATGCAAATACAACCATTAAAGCACCAGTGGAAAGGAGTGCACTTTTTAATACTGGTGGAGTATCTTTCTCAACAGTTCCACTAAGAAATATAAAAGTAGTAAATGATAGAGATGCAAGTATTCCCCAAATTGTCCCTTGCCATGTTAGCGTGCCACCTTCTTGTGAAAGGACGTTTGCTGCTAAAACTGATCCAATTAATAAAATTGCTATAGAAATGAGCTTCTCTTTAGAAGGCTTTCTCTTATAGATTATCAATTCAAAAATTGTACCAATCCAAACAAATTGAAATAAGAAAATAATCGCTAATGAAGCATCCAGTGTTTTAAGTGACTGATAGTAAAAAATACCTGTCAATCCGAATGGAATACCAGATAAGAGCAAGGTGACAATCTGTTTTAAAGTTAATTTTCTCTTCTTAGAAAATAGAAAAATTCCCCATATCAATACTGCTCCAAAAAAATATTGTGCGCCGGTTACCTCTGCAGATGAGAAACCTGTAGAGTACGCAAGTTTAACAAATGTTGATAATACGCCGTAACAGCAACCACCTAAAAAAACAATTAATACATAATTCCAGTTTTTCAAAAATATTCCTCCTTTTTTGTACAAAAAAAGCCACACAACTACCCAAGGCAGCTGTGTGGCGAAAATAGAATGATATCTAGAAAAATCCACAATCTTATAAAGATTTTATTATTAATTTCGATTTGATTATAACGTTGGCAATGTTAGTTGTCAATAAGTTATAAAGTCTTTAGTAATTTTGTTTATAGCCATACCACTCAATCTGTTTAATTTTCATTCATCATAAATATAACCTATAATAAAGATGAATTTAATCTAATGAAAAGGGTGATTATTGTGGATGTAAGATTTCCGATTGGAGAATTAGAATTACCTGAAAAAGTGACAATGAATGATATTAATCAGTGGTTAGATGAGATTGGTAACTACGCAAATCGATTAAGAAAAGTTGTTGATGGATTAAACGACGAAGCATTAAAGAAAAAGTACAGAGAAGGTAGTTGGACAGTGAGACAGCTTGTCCATCATATAGCCGATTCTCAACTGAATATGTATCAACGTTTGAAAATTGCTTTAACCGATGATAGAAAGCCGACAATAGTTGGTTTTGATCAAGAAAAATGGATTGAATTACCAGATAATGAATTACCTATCGAATGTTCTCTTAGAATGTTAGAAGGTATTAACGAACGGATTGTTGCTGTAGGACGAAGTTTAACTGAAGAACAACTGAAACGCGCATTCATTCATGAAGATAATGGTGAAACAACAGTAGCCTTTAAAATCGCAAAGTTATCATGGCATGAAGAACATCATTTAGCACATATTAAATTAGCTTTAAATAATTAATCACATTACCGTCCAAATTATATTTGGATGGTATTTTTTTATATTAAAATATGGTAATTAATATTCTTAAAATTTTTAAAATAGTCTATTGCGAATATTTATAAAAACGCTTACAATAATGAAATACAATAGAGAGGGTACTACAACATGAATTTGGCAATACTTGGATTTATAATGGTTATCATTTTTATGATTCTCATTATGAGCAAAAAGATGTCAGCTTTAGCAGCATTAATTATAGTGCCAACAGTTTTCGGACTGATTGGGGGATTCTATTCTAAATTAGGCGAATATATGGTGGATGGACTATTAACAGTAGCACCAACGGGTATTATGCTCGTATTCGCAATTTTATACTTTGGGGTTATGATTGACGCAGGATTATTTAATCCTGTTATTGAAGGAATTATGAAAGCAGTTAAAGGAGATCCAGTTAAGATTACAATTGGAACAGTCGCTTTAGCTTCATTAGTTGCATTAGATGGAGATGGCACGACAACTTTTATTATTACAGTTACGGCTATGCTTCCTTTATATAAGAAAATGGGCATGAACTTATACATATTATCAACCTTAGCATTGCTATCTATTGGCGTTATGAATATGACGCCATGGGGTGGTCCAACTGCAAGAGCGATTTCTTCGCTACAGTTAACGACTGAAGAAGTATTTACACCGATTATTCCAGTAATGATAGCTGGCATACTATTCGCTGTATTTGCAGCTTACGTATTAGGTGTTAAAGAAAGAAAAAGAGTCGGTATTAAAAATCATTTAAGTTTAACACTTGATGAAATGCATAATTCTAATGGTACAGATGAAGATGAAAAAGCATTATTAAGACCGAAAATTGTGATTGTTAATGCACTTTTAACAATATTATTACTAATCGCATTGATTACAAGTTTCTTACCAATTCCAGTATTATTTATGATTGGTTTTGCAATTGCATTACTAATCAATTATCCAAGCCTTGAAGTGCAGTCTGAATTAATTAAACGTCATGCAGGTAATGTATTAGCAGTTGTAGGTTTAGTGTTTGCGTCTGGAATTTTCACAGGAGTTATGAATGGTACTGAAATGGTAGATGAGATGGCAAAAGCGTTAGTAAATGTTATTCCTGAATCAATGGGTAATCATTTCGCACTTATCACAGCAATCTTAAGTATGCCATTCACATACTTTATGGCCAATGATCCATTTTATTATGGTATTTTGCCAATTTTAGCAGAATCTGCCCAACAATTTGGTGTCGCAAAAGCTGAAATGGCAAGAGCATCGATACTCGGACAACCATTACACGTATTAAGTCCACTATATGCTGCAGGTTATTTATTAGTCGGTATGTTAGGCATAGATTATGGTACAAACCAAAAAGTTGTTATGAAATGGGCAATAGGTTCCTCAGTATTTATGATATTTATTGCTGGAATAATAGGTGTTATTTCGTTTTAATTAATGTTACATAATTTCCATAGGCATCACTAACCCCCCTTACTAGTGGAATAGTAAGGGGGGTTATTTAGTGATATTTATTTATACTAATGCTTTAAAGTTTTCTAAGCGGTTTGCTTTTTCTTCTTCGCTAATGTTGTGTGCTTTTACGTAACGGTTTCTTTCGTGTGATGCACATTCGTGTGAGCATGCACCTAGATATTTGTGTTCGTTCTCTTCTGTAACTAAGAATTGACGGTTACATTCTGGGTTACTACAGTTAATGTATCTTTCACATGGTGTGCCGTCGAACCATTCTTTACCGACCACTGTTTTTTCGACTTGGTTTACGTCTACGCTAATTCTTTCATCGAATACGTACATTTTGCCGTCCCAGAATTCACCTTTAGTTTCTGGATCTTTACCGTAAGTTGCGATTCCGCCTTCTAATTGGCTTACGTCTTCGAAACCTTCTTTTAATAAGAAGCCTGAGAATTTTTCACAACGGATACCGCCTGTACAATAAGTGACGATTTTCTTATCCATAAATTGTTCTTTATTCTCTTTAATCCAGTCTGGTAAATCTCTGAATCTTGTAATATCTGGACGAATTGCACCGCGGAAGTGTCCTAAGTCGTATTCGTAATCATTTCTTGCGTCAATGACAATTGTATCTTCTTCTAATAAAGCTTCTTTAAATTCTTTTGGTGATAAGTAGTTACCAGTTAATTCTCTAGGATCTACATCTTCTTCTAAGTCTAATGCTACGATTTCTGGTCTTGGACGCACGTGCATTTTTTTGAAAGTATGTCCTTCAGCTTCGTCGATTTTGAATGTAATGCCTTCAAATCTTTCGTCTGCTTTCATTTGTTCCATGTATTTATCTGTGTCAGCTTTCGTACCTGAAAGTGTACCGTTAATACCTTCAGTTGCTACTAAAATACGTCCTTTAAGTTCAAGGTCTTTACAAAATTCTAAATGCTCTGCTGCAAAAGTTTCGGGGTCAGTAATTGTTGTATATTTATAAAACAATAGTACTCTATAATCCATTTTCTTATCTCCTCTAATTCTCTTTTTTATTTATATGATATGTCAATTTGAAAGTATCTAGTTGATATGGAACAATTTTTATATGAATGCACATTTTTATCCTCATTATATTGTATCAAAAAAGTTGCATTTTTCAATTGTTTGATTTTGTAAAATAATATGAAATCGTTTTTATCTTTCATTTTGTGTGAATTCGAGGGTGAAAAGGAGTTATATTGACTGATATTTAATGAGAAAGTTAAACTTGTAATTCGCCTTCTTTAATTTCTTTTGTGCGATCGCCAAAGTGGTTGTCTAATTTAGTTAAAGTGGATATAAAGTTCATAAATTCATCATCAGGTATTATTTTTAATAAGTAATCTAAATTTGTGATACATATCTTATTCAATTCTTTAATTTTTTCACGACCAACGTCTGTGATAAAGACATGAATTTTTCTATTATCTTCACTATCCATTTTCTTTTCTACAAAGCCTTCTCTAATTTGTTCGTTTAGTAAACGACTTAAATTTCCTTTATCCGTTTCTAAGGATTCGGCAAGTCCAGCTAATGTCATACCTTCATTTTCACTAATAAAATACAATAAGTTCAGGTAATTTAATGAATAACCATTATTATTAGCAACATGTCCACATAGAAATTTAAAATTAGTATTCAATCGTAAAAGCTTAGTTTTAAAATCTTGTAATAAATCTTCTTTCTATATTTTCCATATTGTATTCCTCCATTAAATTAATTAATGCATTAAGATTTTATCAAACTTTCAATCATTAAAAAAGTAAAATTTCCTAAATAGTATAAAAAAGTTTAGTTATTAAGTACAATTAAATGATTATGAATCATAATATGTAAATTCACATAAAAAAGTTGAATAGCATGTATAATGCCATTCAACTTCATTATTTCTTATCTCCAACCTTTATGATTTCTGTATTTATAAAAAGCAGAAACATCAATATTTTGTTTTTCAGCAGTTTTAATAACTTGTCCTACATTTTTAAAGCCTAATAATTTAAAATAATCAATAAGTTGCTGTTTAGTTAATGTGTCAGTATCTTTGTTTAATAGAGCTGCTAAATCTTGATCAGTATGGAAAGATAAGCGCGCATCATCATGAAGCGTTAATCCATTTTGAGAATACGTTCTAGCATCAGCATGATGAGAATCAGTAACACTCACCGCACCAAAACCTAAAATAACAGCAGATAAAGTAACAGGAATTAATTTTTTGAATTTCATATATAACCATCTCCAATCATTTGATGAGTCGATTATAATATAAAAATTCCCAAAAAATAGGCAGTTAAAAGTTATTTAATAATAGTTAAGAATGAGTTAAGAAATAGGGGAGAATAAATCCTTCTCCATTAATTTTGTTAAATCACCATCGTTATTTATTTCTACGCCGGTATCTACAAAGCCTAATTTAATATATAGCTCATATGCAATTTGATTTGGAATATCTACCAAGAGTGCAATGTGTTTTATATGTGGCATATGTTCTGATAAGTATTGATTGAGTTGTTGTAAGCTTTCTTTTGCGTAGCCTTGTCTTAAATAGCGTTTATCTGTTGATAATGATCTTACAAAAATTGTGGATTCATCTGGTGTTGAAAAGTACTTTGTAAATTCGCTATGTTCATGCAAGACGAAGAATACAGCCAGATTATCATCTTCTGTTAATCCTAATATGCAATGTCTATTTTTATTTTGTACTGCCAGTTCAATATTTTCTTTCGGTGTTTTTGTAAACTGAAGTTGTGAATTATCCATTTGATATGACTGCACTTTATCATAATAATTGTCGTTATATGCAATTAACTTCATAGTAGACCTCCAATATGTATTCTAGATTAAATCATCTCTTTTATGTCTGTTAGATTATTTATTGTATTTTATCATAATTTGAATAGCCTTCCTCAAAAAGAATAAAAAGTTTAAGTTGACATTTTTTTACAATGTGTAATAATAAATTTAAAATTCTAGTGGGAGGCTATGATATGTCAGAGTTAAAAGGAATTCCTGAATCTATGTTAATACCACTTGCTGTTAAGGCGAGAGAGACTTTAAGTGATATGCCAATTATTAATGATCCTTTATCTGTTAAAATAATAAAAGAAATAGATAATCCTGTACTTGATACATATGTGGACTGGCTATCACAGCTTGGTATTAGTATTAGGACAGAAATTTTAGATGAAATTGTGATTAACTTTATTAAACATGCTAATCATCCATTTATTATCAATATTGGATGTGGATTAGATACGCGTCTCAGTCGATTGAAATTGAACAATATTCCTTGGATTGATATTGATGTACCTGAAAGTATAAATCTTAGAAAACGATTTTTTAATGAAACTTATTTTTATAAAATGATTAATAAGTCTATGTTTGATTATAGTTGGATTGATGATGTTAAACGTAATGTACATTTTAAAGAAGATAGTGATATTTTAATAATATTTGAAGGTGTGTTAATGTATTTTGAGAAAGTAGAAGTTGAAGCTGTATATAAAGAGATTGCTCGTTTATTTGATAAGCATCATTTAGTAATTGCTTCAGAATTTTGTTCAAAATTTATGACTAAACATACAAATAATCATCCATCTGTCTCTAAACTTTCTAGTAAACCATTATTTAAGTTTGGTTATAATAATGTCGCAGAGTTAAAAGACATTTTGCCTGACAGTTGGAAAGTGGTTAAAGAATATAATTACTTTGATAGATATTCTCATAGATGGCGCTATTTGAAATGGTTTAAGTATATAGTCTATCTTAAAAATCGATTTAATAATAAAATTGTAATAATCAAAAACACTTAATATAAAAGTGTAGTGGGAGTTGGCAATGGAAACGATATATTTAGCAGGCGGTTGTTTATGGGGCGTGCAAGCTTTTGTAAAGACGTTACCTGGCGTAATTGAGACAGAAGCGGGTAGGGCGAATGGAAGTAGCCGTACACTTGAAGGTGAATACGATGGTTATGCAGAATGTGTAAAGACTGTATTTGATCCTGCAATCGTTAGTGTAGAAGATTTGATGGCATACTTGTTTGAAATTATAGACCCATATAGTGTGAACAAACAAGGTGAAGACGTTGGGTTGAAATATCGAACAGGTGTCTATAGTGAAGAAGAGTGTCATTTAGAAACTGCACGTCAATTTATAGCAAATAGAAGTGATGCAGACCGAATTGCAGTTGAGGTTAAAGCATTAGAGAATTATGTACGAAGCGCAGAAGAACACCAAGACCGTTTAGCAAAATGCCCAGACGATTATTGCCACATTTCCCAAGAAATGATGAATAAATATAAATAAAAGAGGTATGTGATTTGGGCGCAGAGGAGCTGTATTTATCAAGATTGACCAAACAAGATAAATAGAGGCGTCGAATATTGCAAGACGGCCCTGACTAGCAACATAGCAAAATTCCCCATATATCATTCCACAGAAAAAGCTAGGACTTGTTCAAAGTCCTAGCTTTTCTCATTTTATTGTCCGTGATAAATACTAAAGTTCAGTGGCTTAATGCCATTGCTTGACCACTCGTTGTATATTTTTTGTTTATTTCTATCGTTTTCTACAATTGTGATACCGCAGTCGCCGCCGCCAGCTCCTGATGTTTTACTTGCGCCACCGTATGATTCTCCGATATCGCATAATTTTTTAAGATGTGGTGTTTCGATATCTATTGTAGCGAATGAATCTAAATATTGAATGACAGTACGATTCTTTCTAATTGTATCTTGTACACCTTGTATATTGTTTGTCTTAAATGCTTTAATAAGTTGTTCGACATATTTCTGTGATTGATCTAAAAATTGTGTATATATTGTTGGGTCTGCTTTTAAGCGTTTAACTTCACTTACTAAATGATGTGAAGAAGCGGGTGAGCCTGTCCAACCGATTAATACTTCCATATGCTCTGGTGCTTGAAGTGGTTCGATGTGTAAGCCTGGCCAGTTTTTATAAAGGACATCCATTACAGATGTTTCTTCTATTTGTTGTTTAACCCAAACGTGATCAAAAGTACTATAGACTAACCAACCTGTATAAACACTTACTGCGATATCACCGCAAGAACTTAAACTTTGTAATTTCATATTAGCGATAACAGCTAATTTATAAATAAATAAATTTGATAATTGTAAGTTATAGAATTCGTTTAGAGCTTTGATAACAGATACTAATACTGCTGCACTAGAACCTAAACCATATTTATGACCGGATGCATCATCAAGGTTACTATCAATTGTTAAGTTGTAATGTCTTAATGTGACATTGGAACTTTTAGCAAATTGTTCAAAGACTTCTATAGCTTGTGTAATATATTTAAGCTGATCTGCAGCATCATTATCAGAAATGATGATTTTGTCTTGTTCTCTTGTAAATGTAATCGGCTCATGATGTAAAGTCTTAGAATGGATAAATCCTGATGATGAATTCGTATCTTCAATTGTTGCTGTCACAAATCGATCAACTGCAATTAAGACAGATTTATATCCAGGCTCTGTTACTGCATATTCTCCAGCAATATACAGCTTTCCTGGCGCTTTGACTTGAATCATTATATCTCTTCCTTACTCAATAATTTCAATTCCTGTGTTTGTAATATCACTCGCAATAACTTGTTCTTTATTAAAAGATTTAAGTAAAGCGTCTATTATAAATTGCTGGTTTTTCTTTTCGACTAATATTTTAACATTTGGACCTGCATCCATTGTAAAATAGCACGGATATCCAGCTTTTCTACATTGATGTACAATATCCATAACTTCATAACTTTCTGGTACTAAGTATGTGAAAGGTGGCTGTGCACCTAAATTAGTAGCGTGCATGCGTAAGCCATTTTCTTCGATGACTTCACCTAAATGTTTGAAGTCTTTGTTACGTATGGCTTCTTTAACTGATGCAATATCTTCATCAACATGATCTAACCAATATTGGAAGAAACGGGATGTGTCTCTTGTATGGGACATGCCTGAACGACTAGATACTTTTTTCGATTGGTTATTGATGACCACAAATACCATTGATAAATCTTCTTCCCAACCTTGAGCATCGATTGCGTGTGCATATGACGTTTCGTCGTCATGACCTTTTTCCCATTCAGCAAATCCACCAAAAATACTTCTAGAAGCTGAGCCTGACCCTCTTCTAGCTAATCTTGATAAATCTTTATCAGACATATTTAAGTTAAGTGCTTCGTTACAAGCTGCAGCAAGGGCTGCAAATGCGCTTGCTGATGAAGCAAGACCTGCTGCTGTAGGAACATAATTGACACTTTCAATATAAGCATAGTGTGAAGTATGACTACGTTCTCTTACAAGGTTCATAAACTGATAAATTTTCTTCGATTGTTCTTCGTTTACTTCTTCACCATTTAGAACGAGTATATCTTTCGTGTATTCAGGACTAAATATTACTTTTGTTTCTGTATAAAATTTATCAAGCGTAACGGATAAGCTATTATTCATGGGGATGATAAGTGATTCATCAGCTTTTCCCCAATATTTAATTAAAGCAATATTTGTGTGCGCGCGGGCTTTACCACTCATATTCAATCTCGTTAACCTCCTAAATTTTCAATCCAAGTATGATGAGCACCGAATTTTTCAGCACTTGTTGCAATTTTTTCAGCAATGTCGAGATTTTGAGCGAGTACAATCATGCTACCACCACGGCCACCGCCTGTAAGTTTACCAGCAGTTGCACCTTGTAATTTACTTATTTCAAGTAATGCTTCAATATTGTCATGACTAACTGTTAACTTGCGTAAATTTTCTTGTGCACGTTCAAATACGTGTGCTAATTTTGTGAAATCATGATGTTCGATTGCTTCATTAGCATCGTATACGAGCGTACCAATATGCTCTATATACTGCATATATTGTTCGTTATGATCACATAATTGGTGGACATCTTCGACTGCTTGTTTAGTAGAACCTTGAACACCTGTATCTATCACGACCATATAGCCGTTTATGGATAGTGGTTTTAAAGTTGTTACTTTTCCTTGTTGAAACCATACTGGTTTATTAGAGACAATCGTTTGTGTATCGATGCCACTCGGTTTGCCATGCGCGATTTGTTCTGCCCAATTCGCTTCTTCTATTAATAATTCATCAGAAAGAGGCTCTCCTATATAATCATAACTTGCTCTTACAAAGGCGATAGCCATAGCAGCACTGGAACCTAATCCTCTTGAAGGGGGAAGATTTGTTTCGAATTTAACATTTATAGGCTCTTCGATATGATGTTTATCGATAAATCTTGAAATAACAGATTTAATATGTTCAGGAGCTGATTGTAACGTTCCTTCATATACATCACTATTAATATATGAAGTATCACCTGCGTTAAGAGACTGGATCGTTACTTTCACTTTACCTGTTGTAAATGGAATCGCTATTGCTGGTTGTCCAAAAGTAACAGCATGTTCTCCTATTAAAATAACTTTCCCATTTGCTTCCCCGTATCCTATTTGTGCCATATTTTCAATCACCTTTAGTATTTCTTATTTTATTTTTGTTAAACACTTTATTATTATAAAGCTCTGTCACCATATATTCAAAAACTTTAACTAATTAATGTGTAATTATTACAATTTTTAATGAAATTGATAGCTATTATGACCTTTTGCAAAGCCTTTTGCTGTAAATAACCAAGAATCGCCACCACGTTCTATATCATTGGCGCAAATGATTAATTGATTTGTACCTGGTATAAATGCAGGATGTGTCGATCTTAACATATGTCCTTGATCGCGACCTGGCATTAATATTTGTCCGATAGGGTAACCACTTTTGTTAAAGACAAGTACTCTACCTTGACCATACATAGCAACATAAAGGTTATCGTCGCTATCAATGCAACAAGAATCTGGGCCTTCATGACCTGTAAAATGGTATGGAATAGATGCACCAAATGGTTCAATTGTCACTCCGTCTTCTTCTAATGAAATACGATGTAATCTATTCGCATTTGTTTCAGTCACCCATAGTACACGTTCATCAGTACTTAATGCAATACCATTTGCTACTGCGATATTTTGAATAATTGGTGTAATTGTTTGATGATCAGGTGAAACATAATATACGCCACCAAGTGGATTTGTAGAGTATCCTCTAAAATCCGTAAAGTAGAATCCACCTTTACTATCAAATACTAAATCATCAACACAATATTCTGTATCGATATCTGAAACGATACTTTGTGGATTTTTGCCGTCTGCATCAGTCGCAAAAATACCACCAGAACTTTTGAAGTCACCTAAATAAGACATATATAATCGTCCATCTTTATGTATTTTAACAGAAGCCGGGTTAGTTTTCTCAGATTTAAATACTGTATTGACTTTTTTCTCAGGTAAATCTACGCGGAAAATAGTCCCGCCAAATACTTCGCATAAGAAAAGATTATGATTTCTATCAAAGCATAAACCTTCTAATTGAAGACCTTCATCAGAAATTTTGAGCCAAGGTTCAGCTGTTACAGTTTGCAAGTGCTGTTCATGTGCAAGTAGTGGGACAGCACTTTTTGAAGCTTCCGTATAATATAAAGATGGTATATGTTGATCAGCCATGATAATCTCTCCTTTAAGTTGTACAATATAGAAAAGTACACATGTACTTTAAAGATGTGTTTAATATATATGTTTAATATTATCACTTTTAACTTACAATGAAAATGAATATTAAATTGCGAAAAATATGAATGATGTAAAAGATATTATAAACATATAAAAAACAGCTTTTCGAGAAGTGGAAAAGCTGTTTTTCTGATTAAGCTTTAATTGATTTCGCGCGTTGTTCTACATATGTCTGTAATTCTGGAGACAATACATAGCTGACTGATTTTAAATCAGATACGTTTGATGCATTCAATAAATTAGCAATGACATGCATTTGTTCGATAAATTGTTTCATATGTTCAATTGTATCTTCTACGCCATATGCATCTAAATATTTGAGAACATATCCAGATAAGCCAACAGCTTCTGCACCTAATACAAGAGACTTAATGGCATCGAGTGGGTTTTTAACGCCACCACTAGCTAATATATGAATATCTGCATTTAATAATTGTGCTTCTAATAAGCTTTGAACAGTACTTTGTCCCCATTGATTTAAGAATGCCATATCTTTTAACGGTCTTCTTTGATTTTCAATGTCCGCAAAATTCGTACCGCCTCTACCACTAACATCTACATATTGAATGCCAATATCTTTAACTTTTTGAATCGTTTCAGCACTCATGCCGAACCCAACTTCTTTGATGATTACTGGTATATCAATATTATCTTGAATTTCTTGAATGTTTGTTAGCCAATTTTCAAATTCAGTATCACCTTCAGGCATTATCAGTTCTTGAGGTGCATTGACATGAATTTGTAAGGCATCAGCATTTAGAAGTTCTATTGATTTCTTAGCTTTTGCATATTCAATATCTGCTCCGACATTACTGAATATTAGACCTTCAGGATTATCGTCACGTACTACTGTGAAACTTGATTCAGCGTTAGGGTCTTTTAGGGCTGAATGTGTAGAACCTACAGCCATTGGTATGTTACATGCTTTAGCAATTTGCGCTAACTCTTTGTTAATAGTTGCTGCTCTTTCACTTCCACCCGTCATCGCATTGATATAAATAGGGTATTTAAAAGTGAAATGCGGAAACTTTACTGATAAATCAATTTGATTTTTATTAATAGAAGGAATGGATTGATGTATAAGCTGTACTTTATCAAAATCAGTACTAACTGGTGAATACGTATCTAATGCCAGCTGAATATGTTCATTCTTCCTTTTGCTTCTTAATGAGTCGTCCATTCATTTATCCTCCGTGCGTCTATATGTTTAATGATATATTTTATCTTAATACACATTATAGCAGTTGTATAATTGAATATAAACTAAACATTGTTATACAATCCGCTTCAAAATCTTTTTCCAAATACCCGAAAAATCAATCAAACAATTTATGCTAATATTAATACTATACAAATATACATAAAATGGAGGAGAATCGTTATCAAATTTAAAAAACTTACTTTAATTTTAATTTGTACATTATTATTAAGCGGTTGTACTTTACCAGGCTTAGGTGGCGCATCGTCTGATACAGTGAAAATTACGGCGCTTGCTACAAGCGAGTCTCAAATCATGGCGCATATGATTCGCTTACAAATTGAGCATGATACAAAAGGACAAGTAAAACCGATAATTGTAAATAATCTTGGTTCTGCGGTAATTGAACATAACGCGATATTAAATGAAAATGCGCAAATATCTGCGACAAGATATACAGGTACTGATTTAGTAGGTGCTTTAAACTCTGAACCCATTACAAATACTAAAAAAGCTGAGAAAGCTGTTAAAACAGGTTTTCAAAAGAAGTTTGATCAAACATTCTTTGACTCATATGGCTTTGAAAATACCTTTGCATTTACAGTCACTAAAGAAACAGCTAAAAAGTACAATTTAAAAAAAGTTTCAGATTTAGCCAAGCATAAGGATGAACTAAGAGTAGCAAGTGACCCTACTTGGATTAAACGAAAAGGGGACGGCTATCCAGCTTTTTCAAAAGCGTACGGATTTGAATTTAAGGATATTAGAACAATGCAAATTGGACTTGTATATGATGCATTGAAGAATAAGAGTATTGATGCCGCACTTGGTTATACAACAGACGGGAGAATAGCAGCTTATGATTTAGTGACACTAGAAGATGATCGTCACTTCTTTCCACCATATGACGCCAGTCCATTAGCAACAAATGAATATTTGAAACATAATCCAAAAGCTAAAAAATCAATAGAAAAATTGGTTGGGAAAGTATCCACTGAAAAAATGCAAGAATTGAATTATCAAGCAGACGGTAAAAAAGAAGAACCAGCCATAATCGCAGAAAAATTCCTTAAAGCACATCACTACTTTGAATAGTTAATATAGTAAAAAGCAGGAACCATTAGAGCGGTTTCTGCTTTTTTGATACATATTGAGAGTGAAATATAAGGGAGATAGGTGATTCTTGGCTTAATAGAGTCGTTAAGCCAAGAGATGGCTGAAGTCGTGGCTTAAGTACTGAATAAAGCCAAGAGATGGTGAAAGTCGTGGCTTAAGTGAAGAGTAAAGCCAAGAGATGGTCCAAGTCATGGCTTAAGTGTCGAGTAAAGCCATGACATTCACTATTTTCATTAATACTCTATTTATTAAGCCCATCCTCTGAATCGTGTTGCTTCGGCTGTACGTCTAACACCTACAACATAAGCTGATAATCTCATGTCTAGTTTTCTCTTTTGTGAAATGTCATATACTTTGTCAAAAGCTTCGACAATCTTAGTTTTTAATAACTGATTCACTTCTTCTTCTGACCAATAAAGTCCTTGATTGTTCTGTACCCATTCAAAGTATGAAACAGTTACACCACCGGCACTGGCTAGTACATCCGGAATTAAAAGGACATCATTTTCTGTCAGAATACGTGTTGCTTCTTGTGTTGTAGGACCGTTAGCCGCTTCTGCTACTATACTCGCTTTTATGTCTCCTGCATTTTGTGCGGTGATTTGGTTTGCTAAAGCTGCGGGTACTAAAATGTCACAATCAATTCCAAATATATCTTCGTTTGGAATAATGTTATCAAATAAAGGTGTGATTCTACCGTGTTCTTTACGAAGTTCTAATAAATGATCAATATCTAAACCTTCTGGATCATATAAAGCACCTCGACTTTCTGAGATACATACAATTTTTGCACCTTTATCATGTAGGATTTTAGCGATAAAGCTACCAGCATTACCAAATCCTTGTATAACAACTTTTGCACCTTTGATATTAATATGCTTACGTTTAGCCGCTTCTTCAATCGTAATTACAGCACCTAATGCTGTTGCTTGTTCACGGCCTAGTGAACCACCTAAAGAAATGGGTTTACCTGTAATGAAATTTGGCGCGTTAACTTTATGCATAATACTATATTCATCCATCATCCAAGACATGATTTGAGCATCCGTATATACATCGGGTGCTGGGATATCCTTAGTAGGTCCTACGATTTGAGCAATTGCTCTAACATATCCACGTGACAATCTTTCTAGTTCATTTTGACTCATGCTATGAGGGTCACATTGAATGGCACCTTTACCACCACCATAAGGTAAGTTTACAAGGCCGCATTTTAAAGTCATCCACATTGATAATGCTTTTACTTCATTTTCATCTACATCAGGGTGGAAGCGGACGCCACCTTTAGTAGGTCCCACTGAACTATTATGTTGAGATCGATATCCTGTAAAAGTTTTTACAGATCCATCATCCATTTTAACTGGAATACGAACTCTTAAAAATCTAGCAGGTTCTTTAATCAATTCAAAAAGACCTTCATCGTACCCTAATTTATATAAAGCTTGTTCAATTATATTTTGTGTAGAAGTTACAAGATTGCTATTTTCACTCATGTTTGACGCTCCTTTGTTGGATAAAATAATGTCTAAAAAAAACATATTAAATAAAATTATAATACAAATGAAAATGGTTTTCAATAAAATAAACAGAATTTACTAAAAATTCTAATATGTATAATGATAAATTTTGTTGTATTTTAATGTAATGAGTGTAAGGTGTTGGTAGTAATTGGAAGTCGTGATATAATTTAATTACGAGCATATACAAATATAATGAAACCATTATATTTACTAGTGTGAATGAATCTTGGACAAATGAATTTTCGTACAAGATTCTTCTTTTTTATGTAAATGAAGATGTGTAGAAAAGAGGTTCAGGAAGTCATAGTGTATATTTTATAAATTGAGTAATGAGTGGAATGTGAATATTGGCTGTGATGTGAGTTAAAGAGGTAGTAAACTCACGAGATTGCTGAAGATGTGAGTTAAAGATGGAGTAAACACACAAGATCATAAAAGACGTGAGTTAAGTCCCTAATTAACACACGAGTTCCTTAAAAACCCAATTCTCTCGCATATCCGAGCCTCAAACATGATTTAAAGTCTGTATCATTCTCTCATATATAGCGCACGATTATTTGCAATATTAAAAAGACGCCCCCAACAATTTTCTAAGAATGTTATGATATTACTATCAAAAACTTATCTTAAACATCGTGGGGGTGTCTTTTTGTCTGAAATGCTCAATATTTTACTAACGGTTGTTGTACCGATTTTTCTAATGACAGCGTTAGGTTATGTGCTTCAAAAGCGTGTGAAACTTGATTTACGTACGCTCGCAAAATTAAATATCAATGTGTTTGTGCCTGGATTTATTTTTGCCAAGTTTTACAAAGCTGAGTTAGCGGTCAATTTATTATTATTAATCATCGTATTCTTCGTCATATACATAATTGCTTTATATATCGTCGCTTTTGCTATTGCCAAAATGCAAAATTTAGATAAGGGTAAAGAGACGACTTTAACAAACAGTGTACTCTTCTTTAACTCTGGTAACTACGGTGCGCCGTTAAATGATATTGTATTTAAAAGTGATCCACTCGCAATGTCTGCACAAGTTATTGTATTAACACTGCAAAATGTCTTCACGTTTACATATGGTGTCTTCGCAATTCAATCCGTTCAATTAGGTAAACTTAAAGCTTTACTCAATTACTTTAAGATGCCCATTATTTATGCACTCGTTCTTGCTATTATTTTAAATTATAATCATATTCCAATTCCTGAGTTCATGTGGACGACTGTCAGTTATTTGTCTGATGCTATGATTGCGATTGCTTTAATTCTTCTAGGTGCACAAATTGCCAATATTAAACTTAATTTTAAATGGTCATCTTCTTATATTTATATCTTTATAAGATTAGTTGTTGGACCAGCTATCGCATTAGTCATTATAAAATGCATGGGGTTAGATGGCATTATCGCACAAACATTATTCATTGCTTCAGCGATGCCAACATCCGTGAACAGTTCAGTTATTGCGCAAGAATATGATAATTATCCAGCTTTAGCTGCAGAATTAGTCTTTATGTCTACGTTGTTTAGTTCTATTTCTGTTGTTGTTGTCATTTATTTATCTTATTTAATTTTTTAATGTACATTTAAAAGTTCTTTAAATGTCTGACTTGAATAAGCTTCTCTATAGAGTCCGCGTCGCTGTAATTCTGGAACGATGTATGTTACAAAATCTTCAAGACTATGTGGTAAAGTAGGTGGCATTAAATTAAAGCCATCAGCAACTCCAGACTTAAACCAAAGCTCCATTTCATCTACTATTTCTTCGGGTGTACCTATTAATGTGAGATGCCCACCACCTGCATTGAGATAACCTAATAACTCTCTCACTGTAGGGGCGGTATCTTCTATAATTTCTAAAATTGTTTCATATCTACCTACTGGGCCATCGAATGCTTCAACAGGTGGAAGTTCTGGGACAGGTTCATCCAATGCCCATTTCGAACAATCTTGTCTAACAAACGTACTTAATTGTTTGATGGCATTTTCAATTGGTAAAGCTTTATCTAATTTTTCCTTTTTGAGCAGTGCTTCTTCACGTGTTTCGCCAACATAAGTGACTAATCCTGGGAAGACTTTAATATATTTCTCAGGTGTATCACTTGCGCTGATGGCCGTATTTAATTTATTTCTATAAGCTTTCGCTTGTTTCAAATTCCATGATACTGAATAAACCGCGTCTGCATGTTTGACGGCTAGTGCAATACCTTGTTTGGATGCACCAGCTTGCATAGCGACAGGTTTGCCTTGAGGACTACTTGGTGTCGATAATGGTCCATTTACTTGGAAATAATCGCCAGAATGATGAAAAGCATGCACATGCTCATGATTAATCACTTTATTGTTATGACGGTCATGAACAAAGTCTTCTTTATGCCAAGATGTAAATAGTTTGTCCATTAACTCAGCAAATTCTTGTGCTTTATGATATCTAGCATCATGCTGAGGTAAAGCTTTCATACTATGATTTTGAGCTTCTATATCTGTCATAGATGTTACTAAGTTCCAACCAACACGACCATTCGTTGCATGATCAAGCGTTAAAATTTGCCTAGCAGCAGTATAAGGGTTTGAAAATGAACTTGAGATTGTTGAAACTAAACCAATATGTTGTGTCACTTGTGATATAGCAGTCAAGTTCACAATCGGATCTAACCAGAACGCTGGTAATTCACTATCTGACTTTGCAGGGAAAGATTGATTATCTGCAAAGAACACGGCATCTAATAAACCTCTTTCTGATAGTTGTGCTAATGATTGATAATAAGAGATATCACCAATCTGTTCGATAGAGGAGTCTTCCATAAGCCATGCAGCTTGATGATGGCCACATCCATATAATAAGACACCAATATTGAGTTGATCACTTCTTAAATTACGCATTTCTATTCTCCTTATCTCTCTCTTGGAATTCTAGTTCATTGTTAAGCCGCCATCTACAGTATAATTTTGTCCAGTTATACCACGTGCTTTATCAGAAGCAAGGAAGCTCACCATATTTGCGACATCTTGTGGTGAAGTGACTTTTTTAAGAGGTGTTGATTGAGCAATTAAGTCGAATACTTCAGGTGTTGTTACAGAGCTGGCATCGGTTGTTTTGAGTAGGCCACCAGAAACAACATTGGCTGTAATGCCGTATAGACCTAATTCAGCAGCGATATTACGCGTGAAACCAATTAAACCAGCTTTCGCAGTTGTATATTCATGATAAGGTACGACAGGATTTTGGAATAAGTTCGTACCGATGCTAATGACAGCACCTTGTTTTCTTTCAATGAATTGTGGTGCAACACTTTGCACGATATTAAATGCTGCTTTTAATGTGCCATCAATCTGTTGTTGATAGTCTTCCCATGTAAGATCGACGAATGCTTTTTGTTTTACTGGATCAAATTTAAAGTTAACTAAGGCATTGTTGACAACGACATCAATTTTTCCAAAATGTTTCGTACCTTCATCAATTAACTGATCAACTTCAGAACGATTTGTCACATCCGCTTGAATAGCAATCGCTTGTTCTTCACCGATTTCAGCAACTAACTGTTCTGCTAATGCTTTACTATTATGATAATTAATGATGACTTGATGACCTTCAGATGCTAATGTACGTGCGATTGTTGCGCCTAATCCTCTACTACTACCTGTTACTAATATTGTCTTTGTCATATGTAACACTCCTATACAGAATTTTAAATAAAAAAATACACAACCTTCTCGTAAGAAAGTTGTGTAAAAACAAAGATATTTATAAAAAGGGCATAGTCATCCCTATAAATTCATTTCACAAACACTTTCCTACGCTAGTACGATCTAGTTCAGGTTCAAAGGGTTCGAGTTCATACTCATCTCAGTTAAAAAAAACACCCCTAGTGCATCTATTTAATTACTATCAATGTATAGTTTTTAATAATCGATGTCAAGTTTGTATAAATGTTCAGTTGCAAACGATAGGGAAAATCGGTTATGATATAAAACGTAATGATTACGATTTAAGAAGAATAAAGGTGATAAGATGAAGTGGACGATAGTAGGTGGTGGCATCCACGCGATAACGATAGCATTAGAATTAAAAGTTAAAGGATTGAAAAATAAAGACTTAACAATTATTGATCCGCATGATGTGTTCTGTCATCAATTTGACCATCGAACGCAAAATATTAGTATGCCTTATTTAAGGTCTCCAATCGTACACCATGTTCACCCAAATCCTTTTCATTTAAAACAATATTTTAAGAAAATGGATTATGCAGGTGGTATTTATGGTAAGTATAAAAGGCCGAAAAGAGATATGTTTATGGACCATACAGCGGAACAAGTTAAATATTATCGATTAACGGAATGTCATATTAAAGACACGGCTGTAGATATAAAGAAAAATCGCGATAAATGGTGCGTCGTTTTAGAATCAGGGGAGATGATATATACACAGAATGTTATCATCGCATCTGGTTGTAACCATAAGCCAAAGGTTCCAGAAATGTATGAGCATGCACAAGATGTACAACATATTTTTGAAGATGTAAATATTCAAAAATATGTTGTTGGAAGTAGGATATCAGCTGCACATTTAGCTTTAAAATTAATTTATCATGATAATGAATAACATGTGCATTTATGGACGAATAAGCCGTTAGAAATTCATGATTTTGATGCTGATCCAGGGTGGTTAGGACCTAAAAAGGTTCTGTTGCAAAGTAAAAAATATAGCTAACCACTAATTTATCATGTCAGTGTTCTCTTAACTTGCTAGCATGATGCTAATTTCGTGGCATGGCGAAAATCCGTAGATCTGAAGAGACCTGCGGTTCTTTTTATATAGAGCGTAAAT
>NZ_JAJNIU010000031.1:0-22006 GCF_022386355.1 Mammaliicoccus sp. L-M44
ACCATTGTAATAGATATTGTCGAAAATTACATTGAAAACTATAATAAAGTTAGAATTCAACAAAAACTAGGCTACTTATCCCCTATAGAATTTAGGAAATTAGCAGCCTAGAAAATAGTGTTTTTATTGAGCTCCCTTAGTAAGGGTGCAGTGCCGTTTGATGTCCAAGATTTTTTATATTTAATCTAATTCTAAGTTAGTACGATAGTTATCTACGACTTCTTTCTTACTTGAATCGCTAGGTACAAAATAATACAATCCATCATCTAGAATCGTATCTTGACCTTCTAATTGATTTCTATCAACATTATCTAATGCGTCACTATATTTAGATCTTAAACTATTGATTTGTGAAATTTTTAAATCTGTTTGAACATTATCGCCTAATGTATCAAAGATTTGGTTGATTTTCGGTAATGAACCGATACTTACTAATTCTTTTGCTAATGCTTGGATAACAAGTTGTTGTCTTTCTTGTCTACCAAAGTCTCCACCAGCGCCATCTTCTTTTCTACTTCTAATAAATGCTAAAGCTTCGTCTCCCTCAAGCTTATATTTTTGACCTTTAACATATGAATTACCTTTAACTGTGAATGTTGCATTACTTGTAACAGTTACGCCACCTGCTTGGTCTACTAATTCTTTAACACCATCCATATTAATCGTCGCATAATGGTCAATTGGTACATTCATTAATTTCTCTAAAGAATTAATGGCCATCTTTGGTCCACCGTATGCATATGCATGGTTAATTTTCTCGACAGAATCTCTACCTACGATTTGAGCTCTAGTATCTCTAGGTACACTTACCATTACAGTCTTTTTCTTATCAGGATTGATAGATAATAATAAGATTGAGTCTGATCGTTCTCCGCCGCCTTCAGCTGCTCTTGTTGAATCTGAGTCTATTCCGAATAATGCAATAGATATCGGATCGCCGTTTGTATCTACTGCTTTCTTTCTTAATTCTGATTTATCTCTGTCTAATGGATTATGTATTGAATTACCTAATGCGAAGAATTTATAGACAAAAAATGCGATCACTAATAAAAATACGAGTAATAAAATAATGACGATTGTCGTTACTATTTTGAATGCTGTTGATTTCTTTTTCTTTGCAGAACGCTCATATTGGTTTGCCACGTGTTCTCAGTCCATTCTATTTTTTTCTTTATTATACATTTATTTATCTCATATTTCCATATCGAACATAATTACGTGCACAACTTAAATTTTAAATTAATAATTTTAAATTTTATACAAAGATTCCATACTTATTTCTGGAAAATCTATACATTATATGATAAAGTATTCTTGTAAATCTACAACGTTACTTGTTTTTTAATTTATATGACATATTAAACGGGAAAGAGGATGAGATTCGGCGATCTCATCCTCTCTTTTTTCGTCTATTTGTTTTAGATTTAATAACTTTTGTTTCTATATTAAACTCATCTGGATACCTAATTCTTACAACATCCCCATAAAATAACCTTTGTTCCCCATATCTTGTACATAAAGATAACTCAGGATAAACTTCTTCTACTTTTGCAATATAATTATATGACTTATCCCTTTTCAATACATCAATATAATAACCAGGTTTAATACCTTTATTTGTTCCTGCATTAATAATAAATGACGTATCATCTAATATTCTTATAATTTCCACTTGTTTCATGATTTCACGCTAACTTTCTTTAATTCTTATTATATGAAATGTGATGATAAGCGCTTAGATGACTGTTATGTTCGTTTCATAGAGTTGAAGAATATTTATATAATTTGTCTTATGCCATTTCTTTTTCTTTAGGATATTTAAACTTTTTTGAAATTATTAATATCATTACATTACATATTTTGGCAATAGGTTTATTAGTTAAATTGTACTATTTTTTTATTATTTTTTCAATATAATACTTAATAGAAAGAGCATGGACAAATGTCCATGCTCTTAATCATACTATTCTATATACAATTCCACTGCATCTCTTGTTTTGCTCATCGTTACAACGTGTTCATCATAATTTCTTGATAAATAACTATAGAAAAGAATATCTATTGTCATAAGTTGAGAAATAAGAGAACTTGTCGCTGCTAATCTTAAACTTTTTTCTGAACTTGCATCATGAATTAAATATATATCAGATTTTTTTGCTAATGTAGACTGCTCTGACTGTGTTAAACCAACTATTTTTACACCATATTTTCGAGCTACTTTGGCTAATGATACCGTCTCATGATTCTCTCCTGAATTAGATATACCGATGAGCACACAACTATCACTATGTGAAGCAATGGCTGTAGCTAAAAAGTGTGTATCTAAAGAATGAATCACTTGCTTACCTATTCTAGTGAACTTCTGATACAAATCTTGAGCAACCAAACTTGAAGCACCGACACCAAATACGATAATCGTATCTGTATCGTATAATTGATCAACGACCTGCTCAATATGTTTACTCGAAATATTCTTTTCTGTCATTTCAAGTGTATGAGAAGCTCTTGTGATGAGCTTCTTACTAATTGAGTCGACTGTTTCATCTTGTTTAATTTCTTGATAAATACTTTGTTCATGTTGCGGTAAATATCTAGAAATTGCTAATTTCAAGTCTGTGAATCCTTTAAATTCAAGTTTGTGTGTACATCTAATAACAGAAGCTGCACTTGTATTTGTTAATTTGCCTAGTTCTTTAGCGCTCAAGTTAATTGTTTTTTCTGGATGTTCAATAAAATATTCTGCAATACGTTTTTCATGTTTTGTTAAACGTGGCATTTGTTCTTTTATAAATATGAGTAAATGTTGATGTTCCATATGCTTTAATCCTCTTCTAATTCTTGTGGTGCCGTCATTTCTTTATTTGTTCCAAATAAATATGTGGCAATGAATCCGCCAAGATATGCTGCTAGCAATCCTGCGATATATCCTAAATACATATTATCAGAAATAAGTGGAATAAGTGAAACGCCACTTGGTCCAATTGCTGATGCACCGATATGACCGATGCCACCGATAACTGCACCACCAACACCGCCACCTATACATGCTGTGATAAATGGTCTACCTAAAGGAAGTGTTACACCGTAAATCAATGGTTCTCCAATGCCTAAAATACCAACTGGTAATGCCCCTTTAAGTAAGTTGATAATCTTTTTATTTTTTCTACATTTAAACCATAATGCAAATGCTGCACCTACTTGACCTGCACCAGCCATAGCTAGAATCGGTAAGAGATAAGTCGCACCAGATTGATTAATCATTTCAATATGAATCGGTGTTAATACTTGGTGTAAGCCAAACATTACAAGTGGTAAGAACGTTGCACCAAGTACAAATCCACTAAATGCACCACCGATATTTAGAACCCAATCTATTACGCCTAATAAGCCATTTGAAATAAAGCCGGCAATCGGCATGATTAAGAAAATTGTTGCTAGTCCCATAATAAATAGTGTAATCGTAGGTGTGACAATGATATCTACCGCACTCGGAACGATTTTGTGTAATCTTTTTTCTATTAAAGATAAAATCCAAACTGCAATGATAACACCAATGACACCACCTTGACCGGCAGCTAATGGTTCTCCATTAAAAATATTTTTAAGTGGGCTTTCTGGATCCATACCCGTCAGCATGGTTGTACCACCAATAACACCACCTAAACCTGGTGTCGCACCAAATTCTTTTGCCGCATTAATACCCACATAAATCACGAGGTATGCGAAAATACCATTTTTAATGATATCGAATATTAATACAAACTGTTCCCATGTCGCACCATCTAATGTACCTGCAGTTAACATATTAGATAGTACTGCAGAAATACCACCTATTAAACCTGCACCAACAAAAGCTGGAATTAATGGTACAAATATATTAGCAATAGATCTTAATACTTTTTTAAATGGTGTTTGATTCTTCTTATTAATACTTTGCTTAAATAAATCCGCTTCTTTTTCAACTTGTTCTTTATTAGATGCTTTATGCTTTATATCTTCACCTAAAGGAACCCCTATAATTGAACTCATTTCATTAGCTACTTTATTAACAGTGCCTGGTCCAATCACAACTTGAAGCATGTCATCTTCTACTACACCCATTACACCCTTTATATTCTTTAAACCTTCGACATCGACTTTACTGTAATCGACGATATTCATTCTGACACGTGTCATACAATGTATCACTTTGTCTAAATTATCTCTTCCCCCAACTTCTTTGAGAATATTTTGTGCAATCTCTCTTTCTTTTGTCATAGCCTACACACCCCTTAATTTACGTATTTCTCACAAACCCCTTAGCTTGTTTAAGTCTTTCTAATGCTTCCTCTTTAGAAATCCCATGCATCCCCATTACTATTGCGACTTTCACTTGCTCATCACTCTGTTTGAATAATTTCTCACTATCTTCATCCGTTGTTTGTAGTACTTCTTGAATCATGTTTACGGCTCTTTGTTTTAATTTTTTATTAGTTGGTTTAACATCAATCATTAAATTCTCGTATACTTTTCCTATACCAACCATTGCCCCTGTTGATATCATATTAAGAATTAATTTTTGAGCAGTACCTGCCTTCAATCTCGTTGAACCCGTCAATACTTCAGGACCGACATCTACTTGGACTGGATAATCTGCATGTTTACCAACTTCAGATGCTTTATTGCATGTGACACAGCCAGTAGGTACATTTATACTTTGTGCGTATCTTAAACCACCGATTACATATGGTGTTCTACCACTGGCAGCTATCCCGATAACCGTATCATGTTCATTAATATTTAAATCTCTTAAATCTTGTTCTCCTAGACTTTCATCATCTTCTGCACCCTCAACAGCTACAGTCATCGCACTTGGACCACCTGCAATAAGTCCAACGACAACATCAGGTGTTACACCAAATGTTGGTACACATTCAGCTGCGTCTAATACACCTAATCGACCACTTGTACCTGCGCCCATATAAATTAATCTTCCACCATTGTTTAATCCTTTAATAACTTGTGTAATTAATTGAGCAATAGCATGATTTTCTTCTTTAATAAACTGAGCCACTTTTTGATCTTCGTTATTCATAACATCAACAAATTGCTCAGGTGTTAATGTGTCTAACTTAGACGAGTGCTCGTTTCTTGATTCTGTCGTTAAACGACTGATATCCATTTATTCTTCCCCCTTAACAAATTGAAAAGCTGTACCCGCATCAATTAAATCTATACACGGTATATCTTGTTGGCATATATGTCCAATAACATTAACAGCTTCATGACGTTTTAAATCTTTATTGACGATTTGTAATTCATTCATATAGCGACCATACTTGTTATTATCTAAAGTGATCGCACCCCTTGTTCTTGCAACCGTGTTTTCAGGCAATATTTCAGATTGAAATATTTGTCGTCCTTCTTCCGCTCTAATCACATCTCTAGCTTTGTCTTTTCTATTATGAAAAATTCTCCCAATATAACTTTCTAAATGCTTTGTTTCAGATTGCACTTGAAGTGACACGATTCCTTTATGAAAGAAGTTGTTGAATTGATCAATCGTTGTTGTATCGATACCTGTATCCCCTATACAAATATCATCTACTTCTAAAGCTGCTAATTCATGAGCAGCAACTAATGGGTGGCAATATCTATGATCTTCTAATGTAGGTAAGCCTTCATATACCGGACCTCTATATACCGTACCTGGTACAAAAGCCATAATTGATATATCCGGGAATAATGTCTTTAATTTTGTATTTTGCTTTATAAAGTAAGCTTTATCCAGTCCAGTTTCAGGACGAGGATAATAATTATGCGCAACCATAATACGAGACATATCAATATCTTGTTCTTTAAGTTCATCCAATAAACTTATCGCATCCGTACTCGCATTACAGACAATTTTAACTTCACTTAATAAAGAAATAATATCCGGAATCGCTAGAGAAATATCTAACCTTATATAATCAATACCTAAACCTTTTAATATTTCCGGTTGCTTATAAGAAAGCCCAAGATTTTGAAAAGCATGCGGACTCGCATCAGCTATAATTTCAGCTTTATCACCAATAAGTAGCTTCAATTCCTTCAACCTATCAAAATACAATTCCGAATCCTCTTCAGGAATTTGAAGAGAAGTAAACACATACTTGAAACCATGATTGAGCATCGTCTCAATATATACTTCATCAAACGCTTCACCTAAATATACCGAAAACCCTAACATATCAACACACCCCTATTGGAATCGTTTACATTATCTCATTTTTGAAACAATATTTCAATGATAAAAAATTTTGTGGAATTTTGTGAAATGGCGTTACAGAATGTGGGGGGTGGTGGGTAAATAATGTGTTTATATAGAATAAACTCACATCTTTCGCAATCTCGTGTGTTTATTCCACCTTTAACTCACATCTTTTATACTCTCATGTGTTTATTCCGCCTTTAACCCACATGTTTCTCAATCTTGTGAGTTTATTACCTCTTTAACTCACATCTTTTATAAATTTTCCTCTCCACCCCAAAAAAACGCCGGAACTTCTGCTGTTCCGGCGTTTTTCCTAATTCTATTATTTCTTATTTATCAAACGTTCTACTAATTGGTTTACTTGTTCGATATTTTTAGTTTGTTGATTCAATATTTCTATGATTTCTTGATTGTCTGTGCTCGTTTTAATATCTTCTTGAGTATTGTGTTCTTGCTTACGACTATGTTGACGCAATGCTTCATATAATACTTCATCTTTATTTGCATCATCTATCTTATCGTACAATGCTTTTGTTTTTGAACTTACTTCTATTGTTGTTGCATTTGTATTGTTTGTATCTGCTTCTTCTGTAACGTGATTATTCTCACTTAATGCATGACCTTCAATATCGATTTTAGGTAAAATTGCATTTAACCAATTTGGAATATACCATGATGCTCTACCAAATAGTTTCGTCAATGCTGGAATAATTGTCATTCTTACGATAAATGCATCGAATAATACACCGAATGCCAATGCTATACCCATTGATTTAATCATCACATCATCTTGGAATACGAAGCTGATGAATACACTAAACATAATGAGTGCTGCTGCGACAATAACTGGTCCACTTTCTTTAAGACCGACTTTAATGGACTTCGTATTATTCATTGTACGTACATACTCTTCATGTACACGCGACATAAGGAATACTTCGTAATCCATAGCTAAACCAAATAACAGCCCTATTGTGATAACAGGTAAGAATGCTAATAATGGACCTGTTGTATCTACGCCAAATAGGCTACTCATAAAGCCATCTTGCATAATAAGTGTTGTAAATCCTAAAGTCGCTGCTAATGATAATACAAATCCTAGCACTGCTTTTAAAGGAATAATAATTGATCTAAATACAACCATTAATAATATGAAGGCTAATAATATAATAACGCCTGCAAATAATGGTATTGCTTCGTTAAGTTTTTCAGACATATCTATATTAATAACACTTTGACCTGATATTTCTGTATCTAAATCATATTTGTCTTTGGCATCTTTATTATAATCTCTTAAATCATGAACTAAATCATATGTTGATTCTGCATTTGGTCCTTTTTCAGGAAGAACTGTCACAAGTGCATAGTCTTGATCTTTGTTCAATTGCGGCGGTGTGACGGTTTCAACATTTTTAATATCGTCTACATCTTTCATCAAATCTTGTAAATCTTTTTGTAATGATTTTGGATTATCTTTTTTGTCAGAAGTATCTACAAGCATGACGATTGGGCCATTAAATCCTTCTCCAAAATCGTCAGAAATAATATCATATGCTTTCTTCTCTGTAGAATCATTTGGTTTCATACCATTATCAGGTATACCTAAACGCATATGTGTAACAGGTAGTGCTGCTGCGATTAAAATAACAAATCCGATGATTAATGCAATCCATGGTTTCCCTACTACAAATTTTGACCATGGTGTATCCAAACTTTCATTTGAATGTATTTTACGTTTTTTCGGATGAATTTGTTTATGGAATATACTAATCAATGCTGGTAGTAAAGTAATGGCACTGAGTACAGCAAAGATAACACTTAGCGCTGATGCAAATCCCATTGTAGCTAAGAAATCAATACCTACTAGTGCTAAACCACAGACAGCTATAACAACTGTAACCCCTGCAAAGATAACGGCACTTCCGGCTGTACCTAATGCTAATCCAATTGCTTTAATATGATTTTTCTCAGTCTTAATAATTTGTCTATATCTAAATAAAATGAATAAAGCATAATCAATACCTAACGCTAATCCAATCATAACTGCTAACGATAACGTAACGTTTGGAATATCAAATGAATACGTAAGTAAAGCGATTGTACCAATACTAGAACCAAGTCCGATAACCGCACTTAATATTGGCATGCCTGCTGCAATAAATGATCCGAAAGTCACAAGTAACACAACGAAAGCAATTACGATACCAATAGCTTCAGAAGCACCACCGATTTCAGTATTTGCAGTTAAAGCATTACCTGTTAATTCAGTTTGAATATCGTCATCATCTTCTAAAGATTTAACAGCATCTTTAACTTTATCAACGGAATCCGATTTAATAGAAGTTTGAGATACTTTATAATTGATATCTGCAAAAGCAGTTGTTTGATCTTTATTAATTTGTTTATTTTTATAAGGATCTGTCACTTCTTTAATATCATCATCTTTATCTTTTACATCTTTTAAAGCTTTTTGAATATCTTGCATAACTTTTTGATCCGTTATGCCTTTTTTATCTTCACTTTTAAAGACAACTCTTATATTTGCCTTTTCACTATCTTGATTAAATTCTTTCTCGATCTTTTCATTCGTGTCGATTGATTTAATACCACTCATTGTAATATCGTTGTCAAATGTAGGTTTATTAATCGTTAATGGCGTCACGATTCCAGCTAATAAGATGACCCATATAAATATTGTTAACCACTTATGTTTAGCTATAGAAGAACCCAATTTGTATAAAAAGTTCGCCAAAAATATTTCCTCCCTTAAATCTACTATATAGTTTATGCATACAGTGTATACAGCATAACGTTTATACTAACACCTGTAATATCCCCTAAAAAGAGATAAAATCCCAAATGTGTATACTTTGTCTACACTTTTCAAAAATTGTAGAAAAGCTGTTAACAAAAAGTTCACATTTGGGATTTCTGAGTTCTATATTAATAGTAGAATTAATGCAATAATTGCTGGTCCACCTTGTTTTAAAATAATAGACTTTGAACTTGTAAGGCTACCGTATATAGCCGCTAATATAATGAATATTAACAGAACCGCTACAAACTCTTTAGGACTACTAGATAAAAAGGCACCATAAAATAATGATAATGCCAGTAAACCATTATAAATACCTTGGTTTTTAAGAAGTGTTTGAATATTTTTATCCTTTAACTCTTGTTGCTTTAAATTAAATGTTTCTGCCGTTTTTTTAGAAGTCGTAGCGATTGTTTCTAAATACATAATGTACAAATGTTCAACTGCTACAATCACGACAAAAATCGTTGCTAGAATACTCATATTAAGTCACCTCTATAGAATTATTTGACTTTCCTTTTCATGAATCATTTCAATAATTTCATTCTTCTCATTCATAACTGCTACTTTCGGCGCATGTGATCTCGCTTCTTCATCTGTTACTTGAACATAGTTCATGATAATAATCACATCATCTACTTGTACAAGACGTGCTGCAGCACCATTAAGACAAATTTTACCGCTTCCTCTTTCACCTTCAATAACATATGTTTCAAGTCTTGCCCCATTGTTATTATTAACAATCGCAACTTTCTCATTTGGTAAGATATCTACTGCATCTAATATGTCTGCATCTATTGTTATACTACCTACGTAATTTAAATTAGCTTCTGTAACTCTAGCACGATGAATCTTCCCGTTCATCATTGTTCTTATCATGAAATTCATCTCCATATATATTTTTATTTTTAATTTATAAATTTTAATACTCGTTATTATCATACAATGATATTTTAATCCGTCAACTATTAAGTTTGAATATTACTTTTTTGTACCTATGGAACTAAATAGTGCGTACTTACATTCTATTTTAATTGCAATTATACTATTCCATACAATATTATAAAGGAGTTTTGAACATGAATTACACAACATTTCATAATGGCAATACTATGCCTAATGTTGGATTAGGTGTTTTTAGAGTGGAAAATGATGACACAGCAAAAGATGCAGTTAAACACGCTATTATTTCCGGTTATAGAAGTATTGATGCAGCATTTATATATGGAAATGAAAGTAAAGTTGGAGAAGGTATTTCAGAGGGAATTAAAGCAGCAAATATCTCAAGAGAAGATTTATTTATAACTTCTAAATTATGGCTAGAAGATTACGGTAAGGAAAATGTTAAACGAGCATATGAAAAGTCATTAAAGTTATTAGGTCTAGATTATTTAGATTTATATTTAATGCACTGGCCAGGTACTGATGAAAATCTTATGTTAGACACATGGATAGGACTAGAAGAATTATACCAACAAAAATTAGTTAATAATATCGGTGTAAGTAATTTTAATATAGATCATTTAGAAATATTATCAAATAAAGCAACATATAAACCTGTATTAAACCAAGTAGAATTTCACCCCTATTTAACTCAATTAGAACTTAGAAATTATTTAGATAGAAATAGCATACAAATGGAATCTTGGTCTCCTCTAATGAACTCAGAAATATTAAAAGATAACGTCGTAAATCAAATTGCCAGAGAAATAAATAAAACACCGGCACAAGTTATCATACGTTGGAATATCGAACACGGCGTTATCACAATTCCTAAGTCTATTACACCATCACGTATAGAAGAAAATTTTGATGTATTTAACTTCAAATTAAATGATACTCATATACGAAAATTGGACGAACTTAATAAAGGAAAGCGTATTGGACCAAATCCAAATAAATTTAATGGTTAATTTAAAAATCGATAATCTTTAATATATAAACTTTATTAATCAATTTTTTAAATCTCGGACAATTGTTCGAGATTTTTTTCTTTTTAAAATCCAACTTTTCAATTTCACACAAGATAATTATTAATTCATTTGTATTATACAATTATTTTTACAACTTTTTATTTTAATAAGTTACATATGATTTTTTACTTATTATATTGCGTAAGTAGTTAATTTTTTGGTATTATTTAGGAGCAAACTATTTACTCTTTGAAAAAATCAACAAGTTTTAGACATTTCAATTTTACTTTTTTAAAGATACGAAAGACTTAAAAAATCAATTAAATTTAAAAATCAAATAATAGGAGGATAACATGGAAAACATTATTCATTATGAACTACTTAAAAAAGACATCTTTAATAGAATTTTTGATGAAACGCACTTAAAACGCATGGATTTAATCACACTATTCTATCTTAACGAAATCAATAAAGAGGAAGTCTACGTCCGTAAATTACGCAGACTCATGTTTGAACCTTCTTCTTCAGAATTAACAGGTGCATTGAAATCACTAGAGGAACTGAAATACTTCAATAAAGTGAGAGATCCTTTAGATGAACGTTCTATCATTTTAAAAAACATCAATTATGATGCGATTAAAGAAACATTAAATACTTGCAAAAATATCACTTACGAAAATTTAAATAAAATCAACCAAACTTCTAACTAAAGTATTACATATATCATTATTGCGCATAACAAACTGAAACGCCTGGGACATTTATATATCCCAGACGCGTTTTAATGTTTAAATTGGTTGTTTATCCATAATAAAATTTCATTTAAATTAACATCTTCAAAGTGCGTAACATTTATTCGCTTATAGTTACCGATATGGAAATGGTCATATTGTCTATCATCACACCTAGATTTAAATTGTTCGAAGTCGTCTAAATCATCTGGTATATTTGGAAAATCCCCATCTTTATAGCGTGTAACAATATGTCCTATATGTCTAGAGTCCTCAAGATCTCTTTCTTTCTGTCTGGACCGTCTACACTTAATTGGACAACTTCTTTAAAGAGAAGTATTGTTAAAATTAAGAAAGTAGGTGGTCTTTTTATGAGAAGAGAGCGTAGAGAATACAGTAATGAATTCAAACAGCAAATGGTTGATTTATACCTTAATGAAAAACCAAGATCTGAAATTATTAGAGAGTATGATTTAACCCCATCTGCATTAGATCGATGGATTAATCAGGCAAAAACCTCTGGTTCTTTTGAGCACAAAGATAATCTTACAAAAGAACAAAAGAAAATGATGGAACTAGAAAAAGAAAATAAACAGCTAAAAATGGAAAACGATATTTTAAAGCAAGCCGCGCTGATAATCGGACGAAAATAGATGTGATAAATGAGAATACTCACAAATATTCAGTATCAGCAATGTGCAAAGTCCTACAAATGCCAAGAAGTACCTACTATTACCACCAAAATAACCAACATAAAGTTAATAAAGGAAACAATGATGAGATATTAGCAGATGAAATTGAAGATATATTCATCTCTAATAGACGTTGTTACGGTACACGTAAAATAAAGATTGCTTTATCGAAACGAGGACTATATGTATCTAGGCGGAAGATTGGTGTATTAATGAAACAAAGAAACTTAGTTTCTACTTATACAAAGATGAAATTTAAAGTAACATCAAGCAAGGTAAACCAATCTACTACCAAGAATCATTTAAATCGTAACTTTAAAAAACATAAACAGTATAAATACATTGTTTCAGATTTAACTTATGTCCGTGTGGACAATAGATGGCATTATGTATGCTTATTTAGTGATTTATATAATCGAAAGATTATAGGCTATAGTGTAGGACAACGCAAAAACGCTGACTTAGTATTCAAAGCATTAGCAAGTATAGAAACAAATCTATTTAATATAAGCTATATCCATACAGATAGAGGACGAGAATTTGATAATCAATTAATCGATAAAGTAATTGATGTATTCAATATTAACCGTTCTTTAAGCCGTAAGGGAAATCCATATGATAACGCAGTAGCAGAAACAATATTTAAAGCAGTAAAGACAGAATTCATAAATACTACTAGATTCTATACGATAGAACAATTAGAGATTGAATTAAAATTGTATATAAATTGGTATAACAATGAAAGATTACATGCAGGATTAAATTATCAAACACCAACCTCTTATAAACTTATGAATTCTGTCTAAGTTTTTGTTGACATACCAAAATACCAATACGAAAAACCAATGTATACTTTACCAGAAAATGAAAACTACATTTCATTAAAATACAAACGTCAATTATAAGGAGCGATATAACGTGAAATTAAGTGTATTAGATCAAGCACCCATTTCTAAAGGAAGTACACCTGAAGAAACATTACAAAATACTATCGCATTAGCACAATGGACTGAGTCGTTAGGTTATCACAGATATTGGGTTGCTGAACATCACAATACAAGTGGTCTCGCAAGTTCATCCCCGGAAATCTTGATGACTCAAATTGCCGCTTCAACTGAACGTATTCGAGTTGGCTCTGGTGGCATATTATTACCACAATATAATCCTTATAAAATTGCAGAGAATGGCAAGACTTTATCTGCATTATTTCCTAACCGTATAGACTTAGGATTTGGTAATTCACCAGGTGGTTCTCCAATTACACAAAAAGCTTTGACCGATGATCATATTAAACCAATTGAAGACTTTTACAGACAAGCATCTGACTTACAAGGATTCTTGCATAACTCATTACCTAGAGATCATAAATTCAGACTCGTTAAAGCAGGACCACGCATAGACAATCCACCAACAATGTGGTTATTAGGTTTAACTGAAAATGGTGCTAGAAACGCAGCACAACTAGGGATTGGATTTGTATTCGGTCACTTTATAAATCCTAAATATAAAGAAATCGCAATGAAACGTTATTATGAAGACTTTATACCATCCGTTAATATGAAAGAACCATCAACAATTGTTTGTATTTTTGTAGTATGTGCAGAGACAGACGAAGCAGCAGAACAATTAGCCATATCACAAGACAAATGGTTATTAAACGTAGGTAAAGGATTAGGAACAAAAGTTCAAGCACCAGAAGAAATCAATATAGACGATTATACAGAAGAAGAATTAGAACTCATTAAGACGAACCGAAAAAGAAGTATTATAGGTTCACCACAAACAGTGAGAAAAAAACTTAATCAACTAGCAGAAGAATATCAAACAGACGAATTTATGATTATCACAAATATATACGATTTCGAAGCCAAGAAAAAATCATATCAATTACTAGCAGAAGAAATATTAGTATAAATGAGATTTGATGGAGATGTGTTGGGATGTGTGCGGGAATGTGTACAGGAATGTAACTTCCATTATTCTGAATTCTGGTAATTAGAATCCGCTAACTACCATTATTTCGAATTCTGGTAATTAGATAGGCGTTCATTTAGAGACACTTCTCGGAATTCTGTCCCTAACAATCTAAAATACTCACCAAAATAGAAGAACCTGAGGCACACCATGTGCCTCAGGTTCTCTTTATCTATACTAGAATTGTTCTGATAATATTTTTTGTTCTAAGAAGTTTAGCATATAGTCTGGGCTACCTGTCTTAGCATCTGTACCTGACATTTTGAAGCCTCCGAATGGATGATAACCTACTACTGCTGATGTACAACCTCTGTTCAAGTATAAGTTACCTACGTCATAATCTTCACATGCTTGTTTCCAATGTTCACGATTATTTGTAATGACTGCTCCTGTTAATCCGTAATCTGTGTCATTAGCAATTTCTAATAATTCTTCAAAGTTATCGCCTTTAGTGAAGCCAACAACTGGTCCGAAGATTTCTTCTTGCATAATTTGATCACTTGATTTAAGTCCAGAAATAATTGTTGGATGTACGAAATAACCTTTACTGTCGTCAGTCTTACCGCCAACTTCTAGCTTACCTTCTTTACTACCAATTTCGATATAATTTTTAATTTTATCGAATTGTTTTTTATTAATGACAGGTCCCATGTATACATCAGAACCGCCTTCTGTATGATTAATTGAAAGTTCTTTTGTTAATGCGATTGATTTTTCTAGAACTTCATCATAAACATCTTTATGCACGATTGCTCTAGAACATGCAGAACATTTTTGACCAGAAAAGCCAAATGCAGAATCCACAATTGCTTTTGCTGCTAAATCAGTATCTGTATTTTCGTCTACAATAATTGCATCTTTACCGCCCATTTCAGCGATGACACGTTTTAAGAAGTTTTGGCCTTCTTGAACTTTAGCTGCTCTTTCAAAAATACGTGTACCTGTTGCTCTTGAACCAGTAAATGTTACAAAGTGCGTATCTTTATGATCGACTAAGTAATCACCGATTTCTTTCGGATCACCTGGTACAAAGTTTACAACGCCTTTTGGAAGACCTGCTTCTTCTAAAATTTCCATTAATTTATATGCAATTAATGGTGTATCTTCTGCTGGTTTAAGCAATACAGTATTACCTGCAATAATAGGTGCAACTGTTGTACCTGTCATAATTGCAAATGGGAAGTTCCAAGGTGGAATTGTAACACCAGGACCCATTGGTTTATAAATATATTGGTTATGCTCCCCTTCTCTATCAAAGACTGGCTTACCATTAGCCAACTCCATCATAGAACGCGCATAATATTCAATAAAATCAATACCTTCATTTGTATCTCCATCTGCTTCATTCCATGGTTTACCCGCTTCATAAACCATTAATGCAGAGAGTTCATGTTTTCTTCTGCGAATTATAGCAGAGACTCTAATTAATAATTCGGCTCTTTCTTTATGAGACCATTTTCTCCAAGTCTTATAGGCTTCTTTAGCCGCTTCCATCGCTTGGTCAACTTGTTCTTTAGAAGCTTTTGAAATTGTACCTAGTACTTGTTGGTGGTTTGCTGGATCTACAGATTCAAACTTATCATCTGTATAAATCTTCTCACCATTAATTACTAGAGGAATTTCTTTCCCAAATTCAGATTTAACTTTTATTAATGCATCTTTAAACGCTTGTTGATTCTCTTGATTTGTAAAATCTGTTGCTGGTTCATTGTGAAATTCTACTACCATCCTTCATACCTCCTAAAAATATAAACCTAATAAGAGATAAATACCTCTTATAAAACATTTTACTATTGTATTTTAAAAATTATCAAGTAAAGGGCTTTCATAAAGAAATGATTATTATCTAAAAAGCTTATAATCCCTATAACAGCAGTACTTCAGAGCGTACTACACACAAAAAAAGATGAGACATCACAAGATGCCTCATCTTTACTCAAATAGAGAAATTATACACTTTATTTAATCGCTTGATGAATGTGTTGAATATCTTGTGGCGTTGTTTCACAACACCCACCTACTATTTGAATACCTTGCGATATCCACGTTTTAGACTTTTGAGCAAGCAATGCATGATCTCCTTGACCTACCCAAACTTTCTCTACAGGGTCAAATGTCTTACCACCATTCGGATAAACAGCAATGACTTGTGGTAATGCCGTCAATCCTTTATCAATTGCTTTATCAACACTTTCAATCTTTGAACAATTCACGCCAAATACAGGCAGACACGCTTCATGCTCTTTAATATATTGGCATACCGTCTCAAAGTCAGTACCATCAGATAAATTGCCTTCATCATTAACGGTACATGATATCCAGAATGTCATGTCATCTGAATATTGAGGAATGATATGTTCAACGATTGCTTTTATTTCATTAAAGTTAGGCACCGTTTCAAATACAAAATCATATATACCTCTATCAATTAGTGCTTGGATACGTGCTTGATGAAAGTCGATATAATCTTCTGTGGATACTTCATATGCTCCAGTATATTCTGAGCCATCACTTAAATATGCGCCGTATGGACCTAAACTGCCTACTATAACTTGTTCATCCGTCACTGATGATTTTATTTGTTCGACAGCTACATCAAATAAATGTTCTATTTCTGACGTTTTCATGCCAATAGATTCAAATGTAGCAAAGCTTGCTTGATAAGTACTTGTTAACACAATATCAGCACCTGCATCTGTAAATGCTTGATGCGCTTGTTTCACTTTATTAGGTTCATGAATGATCACTTCACTAGACCATAATGACGAATTCAAATCACAGCCATAACCTTCTAATGTTGTGGCTAATCCACCATCTAATACCAAAGTGCGTTCTTGTTTAATTTTATTCAGAAGTCTCAATGATCTGACCGTCCTTTTTATGATATTTTACAAAATAAAATACAATCGCAATAATCGCAAACGGAATACCGAAATATAATGCTGGTGATTGGTTCGGATCAAAGATCATACCAACACATGACACTAAACATAGGATAAAGCCAATGATTGGTACACTTTGATGAATTTTCAAATGTTTATTTGCACGTTTCGCATTGAAATAAGATAAACAAATACTCATCCATACAATTACAACAGCTAAACCTGCTATAGAAACAAGTACGATATATAAAGTATCTGCAGTATAAATACTTGAGAATAACGCCAGTAAACCACCACACATACTAAAAATAGTCGCGCGTATCGGCATTTGATGTTTGTTTAGTTTCTTAAAATATTTAGGGAACATGCCTTCATTTGAAAGACTCCAAACCATTCGACTAGCTGCATATAAACCTGAATTGGCTGCTGATAATAATGCAGTTATAATGACTAAATTCATAATATCTCCAGCATACGGAATACCCATATTTTGAAAGATGACAACGAATGGACTTTCTAAAGATTTCCCTTGATAACTCGGTATGAGAATAGAAATAATAACCATTGTTCCAATGAAGAAAATGATCAATCGCCATAACGTTGCATTAATCGCTTTCGGAATGACTTTTTTAGGATTTTTCGTTTCACCTGCTGCAATACCAATCAGTTCCGTACCACTAAATGCATAGTTAACAGCTAACATCGTTAAGAATACGGCACCTAAGCCATTCGGGAATGTTGGATTCGTATATCGTGATTTAATTGTATCTAGACCGTTATAACCACTATAGTGAATAAGCCCGAATAACGTGAGAGCGCCTAAACAAATAAACAGTATAATCGCTAACACTTTCACTAAAGAAAAGTAAAATTCAACTTCAGCGTAGAATTTCGTAGATACAATATTAAAAGCTAAGACAAGTATAATCGCAATACTTGAAAATATGTATACAGGTACATCGGGTAGCCACTTCTGCATTAAAATACCCACTGCCGTAAATTCAGAACCAAGTGCTACAGTCCATGTTAACCAATAAAACCAAGCAACTATAAACCCTATTGAAGGATGTATATATTTTGAAGCATAAACATGAAATCCACCTGTCACTGGATGTTCAATCGCTAATTGTCCGAGACATAGCATAACGAGATACACGAGAATAGCACCAACGACATAAGATAACATCGTACCTAACGGACCCGCTTGTTGCAAAGTATAACCAGAACTTAAAAATAACCCAGTCCCAATTACACCACCAAAACTTAATAACATAATATGACGTTGTTTCATATCACGTCTATATGACTGATTTGACACGATATACCTTCTCTCTAAAATTAAAAATATCTTCAATTTTATATCTTTCGAATAATTCAGTCAACTTATAATTTTCTGTAAATATAAAAAAACCTCTGTATAGCATGGTTTTTATACCTTGCTATATAGAAGTTTTAGATTAGGAGTTACGTGCGTTCTCACCGCTTCATCATATACTTTCTAATGCGCTTTTTAATTTTTCTTGTATTGTCTCTTTATCATCTTCAACAGGATTAAATTCAAATTTTTCATCATTTATAAAAACGGTTGGCACGCCTTTAATCCCTCTTTCAAATGTTTCTTGCATAATGGCTAAGGATCGATCGTCTGCATTTTTTTGTGGTGATAAGCCTAATTCATGTTCCATTTTTCTTTCTATCGTTTCAAAATTCAATGTCCATTCGTCTTGTGTTTCATATAGGTATCGTATTATTTTAAAAGTTTCTTCGGGGTCATCGTAATCCAGATAAATATTCGCAACAGTTCCTTTGAGCAATCTTTGTTTCGTCTTATCAAAATGCTTAACGATATATTGCACTTTATTCTCATTAATATAAGGTTCTAGAACTTCGTCAGCTGCTGCAAAATAATTTAAACAATATGGGCATGCAAAATTAATAAATGCCTCAATTGTTATGTTTGCGTCTTTGCTTCCTACTGTTAAATGTTGGATTTCTGTCATAACGTTTACCTCCTATATGTTGTTATACTTATTTAACCATTTCACAGCCGATAAAGCGAATGATTATATTCAGAATTGTTTATCAATTCTATTTTAATATACAAAAAAACACTTCATAACAAAGTTATGAAGTGTTTAACTAATTGGTTAAATATTAGTTTTTGATAACGTTAACTGCTTGAGGTCCACGTTGTCCTTCTTCGATATCGAAAGTAACTGAAGCACCTTCGTCTAATGATTTGTAACCTTCAGTTTGGATAGATGAGAAATGTACGAATACGTCGTTACCATTTTCTCCTTCGATAAATCCGTATCCTTTTTCTGCGTTAAACCATTTTACTGTACCTTTATTCATAATAAAAGTCCTCCTATTGTGCTTTTGCACGTATATTTGCAATAATCAATCTTCAAACTTAAATGGACTTTATTAACTATGAATAAAACTACCAATTAATTTAATCTCGAAATATCACTTGCTACCTACTATACGCTATAAATGATTGAATGTAAAGCTTTATGTTAAATTAAACTTTTATTTTACTTTTATCATGCGTTATACCCTATAAATAATACTTGTCTATCACTTTTAATGATTCATCTAATTCATATATCAATGGTGCGCCAGTTTTGATTTCTAAGTTTGAAATTTCATCATCTGGAATATCTTCTAAATACTTAATCAGTGCTCTTAATGAATTACCGTGTGCAGAAACTAAAGTCGTTTGATGGTTTAACAAACTTGTTGAAATATGATCTATCCACTATGGAATAACTCTATCCAATGTGTCTTTAAGACTTTCTGTAACAGGCATGATTCTTCTATCTAACATTTCATATCTTCTATCATCCAAGTATTCTTCTCGTAACTTTTCATCCGCTTCTGGCGGTCTTGTATCATAAGAACGTCTCCAAATATGCACTTGTTCTTCACCATATTCTTCTCGTGCTTGATCTTTATTTTTACCTTGTAGTCCACCATAGTGACGTTCATTTAAGCGCCACGTTTTGTAAACTGGTATCCAAAGTTGGTGAGAATATTTCAATAATAAATATGTGGTTTCAATTGCTCTTGTTAAAAGTGATGTATATACAACATCTATTTCGATATTTTGTTTTAATAATTTTTCACCTGAGATTCTCGCTTCATTATACCCTTGCTTTGATAACTCTACATCTGCCCAACCTGTAAATAAATTTTTCGCATTCCATTCACTTTGCCCATGTCGACATAAAATTAATTTTGGCATATGATTCGCTCCAATCTTTTAATTGTTACGTCTATTGAACCACTAATTGCAAACTTCTAAAAATAAAAAGACCGTCCGATAGCATTTCAAAATATACCAATCAGTTCTATAATAAATAAATATCATTATAAAACGTTCAAAGGATTGAGTTGTCATGATTTATAAATTCATAAAAATCATACTCCAAATATGTATGATCTATTTTATTACCGTTCTAGGTAGTTGGATTCAAGACACATTAAACATACCTATTGCAGGTAGTATTATTGGACTTGTGATATTTTTCTTATTATTACAATTTAAAATTATAAAAGAAGAATGGATTAAAGATGGTGCAAATTTATTATTAAGTACGATGATTTTCTTCTTCATCCCTTCAATCGTCGGTGCTATGAATTTAGTTGACCAAATAAACGCACAGTTTATCTTTTTAATTGTATTAGTCATCGCAAGCACATGCATTGTTGCACTCTCGTCAGGATACATAGCTGAGAAAATGTTAAAAAGGAATCATATAGAAGAAAGTGGTGATCAATCATGATGATTAAAGCACTTTTAATGATTCTTTTAACAGTTGTCATGTACATATTCGCATTATTTATACAGAAAAAATTCAAGATCGCCATCTTACACCCTGCACTCGTTTCATCCATTGCAATTATCTGTGTACTTGTGTTATTTGGATATAATTACAATGACTATATGGTCGGCGGACAATGGATTTATGACTTTTTAAATTGCACAGTTGTATGTTTAGCATATCCACTATATTTATATAGAAAAATGATTGTTCAACATTTTAAAGTCATTATCACAAGTGTATTAGTTGGGATAACGATTAATATTATTTTAATGTTTACGATTTTAAATATATTCGGTTATTCAAAAGAAATGATCGCATCACTGTTGCCTAGATCTATAACAGCAGCAGTCGGTGTACAAGTATCACAACAAATAGGCGGAATAGATAGCTTAGCCGTGTTGTTTATTATAGGTACAGGATTAATTGGAAGTATGCTGGGATCATATCTTATCAAAATAGCCAAATTCCAAACATCTATTGCCAAAGGACTCACTTATGGCAATGCATCACATGCTATTGGAACAGCCAAAATATTAGAAACCGATATCGAATCAGCAGCCTTCAGTTCAATCGGCATGATTCTAACAGCCTTAATCAGCTCAGTCGTTATACCTTTGTTTGTTATATTAGTATATTGAGAATTTAGAGATGAGAATTATTAAGAGTTTGAGATTGGAATGAGTTTGTAGGTCTGTATGAGGTCTGTATATTGCTAGATTGGTGTGTCTTGCAACATACGAGAGTTCTATGTTGCTTGTTTGGGATGTCTTGCAACATACGGGAGCGCTATGTTGCTTGTTTGGGATGTCTTGTTAAATTCGTGGCGGCTATTTCCTACGATTTGTCAAGCCAGATTGTATTTAAGAAAACATATTCAAATAAACCGTCCATTTTAATTTTTTTGAATAAGGTGTTAAACTAAATTTGATTGTAC
>NZ_JAJNIU010000032.1:0-21356 GCF_022386355.1 Mammaliicoccus sp. L-M44
AATATTATTCTAGCATGTAGAGATGCATTTTTTAATACAACGGTGAAACCATACTGTACCATACGCATAGCGTATGGTTTTAATTACACAATCAAAAACCCCCTCACTATGGCAGTAGTGAGGGGGGGTGGTGTTGAGTCACAACAATTGCTTTTGTTAGTAACATTATACCACCTATTGCATTTCATGTCATGTGTAAAATTAACATAATTTTTCCAATTCAATACACATGATTTCTAATATCTTCGATTAATAAGCAAAACCAAAGATAATGATAAATAATATAGACAATACTATATTTGTTACTAATATACTTCTAAATAGCTTTTTGGAAACTTTTTTATTATATCTCTTTATTCCATAAACCTGTCCCCATGTTTCAAAAGCAGTATAGCCTACAATGAATAAAATAATTATTAAGAATAGCAATGCAATCACTCCTAAATACACCATTATTAAGATCCTTTGTCTAAGGTGCAGTGATTTACATAATATATTTTTCTGCCTATGATTCACTACGTTTAAGTTAATTTTACAACAAAGATCGCCTACTTCAAAACAATATTTACAAATAAATGGAATTATGGTTAAATTATGTAAAAATAATAATTATTAAATAAAGTAGGCGCACGTGTATGTCATCTTTTGTATTCATTTTAAAAGAACAGGTTAAAAATATTTATTTAATTAAAAGGTTAGCTAATTTTGAAATTAGAATTGCAAATACGAATAACTATTTAGGTACGGCATGGGAGTTAATAAACCCTATGATCCAAATTGCAATATACTGGTTTATTTTTGGCCTTGGATTTAAAAACAATCAGCAAATAGAAGATATTCCCTTTATTTATTGGTTAATAGTTGGAATAAGTATGTGGTTTTTATTAATCAGGGAATTCTAGATGGAACTAGGTCTATTACTATGAAATATTATCAAGTAGCAAAAATGAACTTTCCAATTTCAATATTACCTAGTTATATCGTAGTGAGTAAATTTTATAGTCATTTAGTGATATTGGGTATTATAACTTTAATATGCTTTATTGCTGGATTTACACCATCTATATATTTAATACAATTATTAATATTTATTCCATATGCACTTTTACTTTCGATATCTATAGCTATATTTACATCGACTTTAAATGTAATAATCAGAGACACTCAAATGATTATACAAGCTTTAATGAGAATGTTATTTTTTGTATCATCTATTCTTTATCTACCAGATAATAAAATTGTCATAAATATCATCAAATATAACCCCATTTATTTTCTAGCTGAGGGATACCGATCAGCGATTCTATATAAAGAATGGTTCTTTATTAATAATTGGGATTTAGTGATATATAACTTTGTTTTTCTCCTAATCACTTTTATAATCGGATCATATGTTAACTTTAAATATAGAGATTACTTTTCAGATTTTATGTAGAATTTATAAAATGATTCATATTTACCTTAAAAAAAGAGACCTGGAATTAGGTCTCTTTTTTATGTATTATATTCATCACTATATTTCTGTCTCAACGATATAGTCGGTTGATATGTCATTACCGGCTACGAATTGATGAGATCCTACTATTTTATAGCCATGTTTAGTATAGAAGTTCAGTGCTTGGTGATTATGTTCCCATACACCTAGCCACAGTTTTGATTTTTGTTGTTCTTTAGCAATTTCAAAGGCTTTTTTCATGAGTTGACTGCCAATTCCTTTTGACTGAAATTGTTTATACATGTATAAACGTTGTACTTCTAGATAGTCATCTCCCATTGGTTCTGTTTGTGCTGATCCAATGTTAAGTTTCATATACCCTGCTATTTCTTGATTGATTTTGGCAAAGAGGTACCATGATTCTTTGTTTTGCAGTTCGCTTAAAAGTATTTCATGATTATATGCTTCTTCAAAATATTGATTCATATCTTCTTGTGGCATGTCGTCTATAAATGTATCTTTAAAAGTCGTTCTACATATTGTTGATAAAGCTTCTATTTCATTTTCTTGAATAGCTGTTATTTCGATTGTATGCATATTGAGAGCCTTCTTCCATACTTTTTTATTTATATTTTTCTAATCATATCAAAGAAAGCGATTGTTTTAAATATGTTAAACTAATAAAAAAGGAGTGAATATTCGTATGACAAATTTAACGATTTATTTAGCAGGACAAATTCATGATAATTGGAGAGAAGAAATCACTCAGAAAGCGGAACAGCACAATTTACCACTAACGTTTGTTGGTCCACAAACTAACCATGATTGTTCTGATAATATTGGCGAATCTATTTTAGGTGAGCAACCTAATAATTATTATAAAGATCATGCCGCTTCTGATATTAATAATTTTCGTACACAAGTGTTAATGAATAAAGCAGATGTTGTTATTGCATTATTTGGTGAAAAATATAAACAATGGAATACGGCAATGGATGCTTCTACGGCGATTGCTTTAAACAAGCCGTTAATACTTATACGACCAACTGACTTAATTCACCCACTTAAAGAGTTATCTAACAAAGCGAATGTCACCGTTGAGACAGTAGACCAAGCATTAGAAGTCCTTAAATATATTTACGAATAAAAATAAAAGGTTATGACGCTTATTAATGACAATACATGCGTGATAACCTTTTTATTTAACTTTATTTAATTGTCGATGTTTCTTAAATTTATAGTAAACTTTCGATAATAAATCTGCTATGAGTAACCCAAGTGCTATTGAACTTGAGATAAGTGCAACTTTTATCATCGTAATTAATGCTTCATGATAATCATTTAATATTAAATTTTTAATTGCTTCATAGGCTGTGCCCCCAGGTACAAGTGGTATGATACCAGGAATAATAAAGAGAATAACTGGTGAGAAGAATTTTCTACTCATGATATGTCCTGCCACACCTATAAATAAACCGCCAATAAATGAAGATTGTACATCAGATCCATTTACTATCATACCCGTTTGAAAAGCAACCCACCCGATGGCACCAACGATACCAGCCGGGGTTAATAAATATTTAGGTGAATTAAATAATAAAGCAAATAAGAATGACGTACCAAAACTAAATACAATGTTTAATATTATCGTTATAACCATAATTCACCTCTTATGAGAATATTAACAACACGATACCTACACCTACACCAATGGCAATAGAAGTAAAAGTTGCTTCTAATCCTTTAGATATACCAACTAATAATTGTCCTAAAAATAAATCTTGAATCGCATTCGTTATAAGTACACCTGGCACAATCGGCATAACTGCAGATATAATCGCAATATTTAACGCTTCTCCTCCAAATAACATTTGATTATAAATGGCGATTAATGCGATGACACTTGCCGCTATAATTTCTGCTATAAATTTAACACGTGTCCATGAATGTAGGATTTCTACTATAGAATAACCTATTGCACCACCAATAAATGTAGCGATGATATCTTCTTTATGTCCACTAAATAAATATAGGAAGAAAATCGAAATGAAACCTGCAGCAATCATTTTAAACGGTAATGAGTATGGTAATGGAGATTTATGTATAGTACGAATACGCTTCAATGCTTCTTCAGCAGATATTTGCCCTTTATCTAACATTCTAGAAATATTATTTACTCGGTGGATATTGCCTAAATTAGTATCTCGTTTACTAACTCTATAAACTCTAATATTATCATCAATATCTAAAGCGAAATTTATAATCGTTGAACTGACATAACATTGATTATTCGGATACCCTAATCGTTTAGCCATTCTATACATCGTATCTTCAACTCTAAAAGCCTCCGATCCCGCTTCTAACAAGACTAAACCAGCATTCATCACAATCTCTTGAACTAAAGATTTAGGATAACGTTGTTGATTCATATACTATACACCTCACTTTATCTTTATATCTATAATAGAATATCAAAAATAACATTACAATTTAACTTTTCTTTCAAAAAAATTCTAATTTATATTATAACTGAGATTTTCCAAAACTGAATTGAGTGCGATATTTTTTCTATTTTATGAACATTTCGTAAATAGCTTGACTTTGTTTTCATTTCATAATAGGCTTAATTTTGACGTAAGGAGGATAATGAAATGGATATACCACCAATCAACAAACAACTTGGATTCATGTTATATGTTGCGTCAAAAGAGCTTATAAAAAAATATACACCGATATTGAAGAAATATAACCTAACATATACAGGTTATATCGTTCTTGTAGCTATAGATAAAAACGAAGTAATCAATATTAAAACTTTAGGCGACAGACTATACTTAGATTCTGGGACTTTAACACCGTTATTAAAGAAACTTGAAGAAAAAGGATTCGTTAATCGTGAAAGAGCGATTAATGATGAAAGAAACTTACGTGTTTCTCTTACTGAATCAGGTGTCGAAACACAAGGTCAAATCTTAGAAGAAATTTACAAAACATTCAAAGATTTGAACATGGATACCGAGAAATTTAACGAATTAAGAGATTCAGTAGAATCATTTATTCAAACAAATCTTAATAATGACAAAGATGCATAATTTTGAAATAACACAAAGGGTTAGGACAAGCTTTAACGATTGTCCTAACCCTTTTTATTTCTATTATAACTGTGATATGGACAGGTAATGAGATGATCATCGATAATACCGATGCTCTGCAAGAAAGAATACATAATTTTAGGTCCAACAAATTTGAAGCCTAATTTCTTTAAGTCTTTACTTAATTTAATAGAAAGCTCTGTTTCTGCCGGAACTTCTGACATGTCCTGCCATTCATTTATAATCGGCTTGCCATCTACATATGACCAAAGAAAATCTGCAAAGCTACCATATGTTTGTTGTATTTCTTGAACTAATAATGCATTACTTTTTACGGACTTTATCTTACCTATATGTTTAATGACATTATATTCAGTTTTAATGTTTTCTAATTCTTCATCTGTTAACGCTGCGCATTGATCAATTTTAAATTGTTTAAAAGCTGCTTGATAGGCTTCACGCTTTTGAATGACCGTTTCCCAAGACAGGCCAGCTTGCGCACCTTCTAATGATAGCATCTCAAAGATGTAATCATCATTTTTATTAATTCTACACCATTCATCTTCGTGATATTTTTTCATTAAATCACTACTTGGCCAAGTACATTCAGACATTTATCTTCACTCATTTCGTATTTTCATTTTTATCTAACATATGATTTCGAGCCATAAATATGATAATCGTCACGCCTAACACACTTAAAATAATTATCGATTCCCAAACACCCAATTTAAAAGGCATACCAAGCGCCGTATACAAGTCTTTAATGACGAGAAATGTAAATAATGCCATCATTTCAAATTTAATAAAGTAAATTAATAATTTAGCATTTTCAATTTGGGCTTTATTTGGTTGACCATAAAGTGATGGAACATGTATGTATTTATCTAACTTTGGATTGCTGGCTAAATAATGAAGCATAAGCCATATCAATAATCCTAATACAGGCATAAAGAATATAAAAGTCTTAGTCGACCATGCATCTGCATCTCCTGCAAAATTATAATGACTCGGAATTTTGTCAGGTAAATCAGCAAAGTTAATCATTATTAATATGACAGAAATTAACCACAAAACAATACTCGATATATCTAATACTTTTTTGAGCATGATATATCCCCCTTTATAAAAAAAGCAACAAGTACATTAAATGTGCTTGTTGCTTTTAAATTTAAACTTTAAAAGTGTTTATTGAACTTACCAAGCAAATAATCCAACGAATGCTGCTGTTAATAGTGATACTAATATACCTGATAACAACATCATTGGTACGTATTTAGATACGAAATTAGATACATCTTCTTTGACGATACCTTTCAAAGTACCTATTATCATACCAATAGTAGAGAAATTAGCAAATGATACTAAGAATGTACTAATTACTGCTGCTCTATGTGTTGAATACTCACTTATTTCTTTACTGATCGTGCTCATGACAACAAATTCATTTGTTACAATCTTAAGAGCCATTTGTTGAGCAACTACCCACGCTTCTCCAACTGGCATACCAAGTAAAATTGCAAATGGGAACATAAAGATTCCGAGGATATACTCTAATCTTATGTTTGGTAAATATGGAATTGGATCCATAATACCTAGTAATTTATTGATCAAGTCTGCAATCGCAACAAATGCGATAACAAATGCGATAATGATTAATACAAGTTTACCTGCATTGATAACTGAATCCCCTAAGAATGAGAAGAATGGCTGTTTTTCCCCTTCGTCTATCTCAGCCACGACATCATCTTCTGGGTCTAAATCAAATGGATTTAAAATTGTTGTTACAATAATCGCATTAATGATGTTTAATGGTATTGCCGTTAATACATATTCTCCTGGTATCATTGTGACATACGCACCAACAATTGCCCCTGATACAGAACTCATAGACATCATTGCAAGCGTAAGTACTCTGACTTTATTCATAGATGTTAATTGTTTAGATGAAACTGCTAATGCTTCCGTATTTCCTAAGAACATCATTTCAATTGAGAAGAATGACTCAAATTTAGGTTGTCTTGTTACTTTTGAAATAACCCAACCTAACATTGAAATAAATTTCGGTAAAATACCTAAATACATTAAAATATCGAATACTGGTACAACTAGTAAAATTGGTAGTAACGCTGAAACTGCCATATCCATTTTCCCTGGTCCTGGTGCTGTAAAGCTACCAAATGCAAATCCAATTCCCGAAAAAGCAGATTCTAAAAGCCATGATACGCCGTCAGCCGCACCTTTAACGAATCTCGCCCCGAAAGAAAATTGTGTGAAGAACCATGCTAATACTAAGTTAATGATAATTAGTATTAAGACTGATTTCCAATCAACATTCTTTTTGTCTCTAGAAAAAAGAAAAGCGACACCAATGAATACCAACAAACCAATTATGTTGATGATTAAAAACATTGTTTATTGTCCACCCTTTTCGTTTAATTAAAAGCACCATTATTATAACATGCAACGTAAAAGTATGTTACTACATTTTTACATACTATTTCCGATTTTTATATAAATAAAAAAACGAACAAACCATAAAGGCTTATTCGTCGAATTTTCAATCATATACATTTTTACTCGTTAAATTTAATTATTTAGAAAATTGATCAAATTGATTAATAGATTGATCACATTTCATACTGATAGCTAAATATACGATATAACCAGAAACCAGTACCATGATTAAAGCATAAACTGTTAATACATAAATATTAGAAATAATTGCCGTATTAAACAGTACCAACATGAGTATCATGATTGCATCTATAATGCTTAATGATATGACACATACACGCTCCATTTTAACCCTTCTTTTCTCAATAATATGACTCTAGCTATTAGCTACTTATCTTGCGCAATGAGATACATCTTACTACATTCACTATATGAATTCAATACGTTTTACAAAAAATATTTATAAGCTGATTATTCCTATCTACAAAAAGAGGTATGATATAGTTTAAAAGTGTACAGTCATTATACTTATATAGGAGGCATTTTATCATGGAAAATTATCATTTAAATGATGGACAAGTGTTACCGCAAGTAGGATTTGGTACGTATAAATTGAATGGATCATCAGGTGTTCATGCAATCATAAATGCATTAAACAACGGATATCGCATATTAGATACTGCATATAACTACGAAAATGAAGGTACTGTCGGAAAAGCGATACAAGAAAGCCATGTTAGTCGCGATCAAATTATCGTAACATCAAAGCTACCTGGTCGTTATCATAGTTATGATCAAGCCATTACTGCTATACAAGAATCGATTTATCGATTAGGTATAGAATATATTGACTTATATTTAATTCACTGGCCAAATCCTAAACAAGGCAAATATGTTGAAGCTTGGAAAGCACTCATAGACGCACAGAAACTTGGCCTTATTAAATCTATTGGTGTATGTAATTTCTTAGAAGAACATATTGATACATTAGAAAAAGAAACTGGCGTACTACCTGCAGTTAACCAAATAGAATTACATCCTTATTTCAACCAAAAAGATGTACTCGAATATCATCAAGAAAAAGGTATTATAATAGAAGCTTGGAGTCCATTAGGTCGCGCTTCAGAAGTCATAAACGATAAAGAAATTGGTAAAATCGCTGAAAAATATAATAAAACAATTCCACAAATCATTTTAAAATGGCATGTTCAAAATGGTATTGTTCCAATTCCAAAATCAACATCTAATGCTAGACAACTACAAAATTTAGATGTGTTTGATTTCTATTTAGAATCAGAAGATTTACACGCAATCGATGCATTAACAAAAGCTGATGGACGTCTTAAAGATCAAGACCCAGCAACTTATGAAGAATTTTAATTCAAACTTATTCAAATTTAAAACAAACAATGAGAAAAGGATGATTGAAATGGCAAAGCGCGTAAAATTAGGTAAATCAAATATTGAAGTTAACCCAATTGGTTTAGGAACAAATGCTGTTGGTGGTCATAATTTATATCCAAACCTTGATGAAGAACAAGGTAAAAATGTCGTTAGAGCTGCCTTAGACAATGGCGTTAATTTATTAGACACTGCTTTCATCTATGGTCCAGGAAGATCAGAAGAACTTGTCGGAGAAGTCGTTAAAGAATACAATCGCGAAGATGTCGTGATCGCTACTAAAGGCGCTCACTACTTTGACGGTGATGATACGAAATTATCTAACGAACCTGCATTTTTAAAAGAACAAGTTGAAAACAGCCTTAAAAGATTACAAACTGACTATATAGATTTATATTATATTCATTTCCCAGATGACGAAACACCTAAAGACGAAGCAGTTGCAGCTTTACAAGAATTAAAAGATGCCGGAAAAATTAAGGCAATCGGCGTTTCTAACTTCACTTTAGAACAACTTAAAGAAGCCAATAAAAATGGTAATGTAGATGTTATTCAACATGAATATAATTTATTAAATCGTGAGAATGAACACATCTTAGAATACACAGCAGAACATGATATTACATTTATTCCATATTTCCCATTAGCTGCAGGATTATTAGCAGGTAAATATGATGAAAATACAACGTTTGATGACTTACGAGCAGAAAAACCTGAATTCAAAGGTGAAGCTTTTAAAGAAAATCTAAAAAAAGTAGACAAACTTAGAGAAATCGCACAAGAGCATGGCGTAGACGTAGCACATATTGTGTTAGCATATTATTTAACAAAACCATCTCTAGATGTGATCATACCAGGCGCTAAACGAGGCGAACAAGTTATCGACAACTTAAAAACATTAGAAGTCAACTTAACTGAAGAGAACATTCAACTTATCGAATCACTCTTCCCAATCGCATAAGTATGATAAGAAGGCTGAGACATGAAAATTGTCTCAGCCTTTCATTATGTATGAGTGTGCTAATTTTCATTATTCGGAATTGTGGTAGTTAGAATGCTGTAACTTCCATTATTTCGAACTCTGGTAATTATGCGGGCCATTCTTACGGACATTTCTCGGAATTCTGTCCCTAACAACCTCTCTTGCGGACATTTCTCGGAATTCTGTCCCTAACGACATCCCTAACTCACACTCATTTTTCAAAATCACTGAAATACACCCCCTGTCACTCCCGATTCACACAAGTATTCTCGCCCATTTTTTATTCATCTAAAAATATTTTACATATGTATTTAATTAAAAAATTATGACAATTCCGTCATTGATATTGATTATCATTTGCAAATATAGGATAATAATCGTAAGTTGAAATAATTAGGAGGAATCATGACTGATGAATATTACAGACGTTACGATTATCGGCGGGGGGCCAGCGGGATTATTTGCAAGTTTCTATTCTGGGTTAAGAGGAATGAGTGTTAGAATAGTTGATTTCCAAAATAAATTAGGCGGTAAAATGCACGTCTACCCTGAAAAAGTCATTTGGGATATAGGGGCACTTGCGCCAAAACCTTGTTATGAAGTTATTCAAGATTTAGTTCAACAAGGCTTACATTTCGGTCCAGAAGTGTGCTTAGAAGAAAAAGTTATTGATATTAAAAAAGTTGAAGAACAACATTTTATTATATATACAGAAAAAGGTCATGAGTATCATTCAAAATCTGTCATTATTGCTGTTGGTAGTGGCATTATTAAACCATTAACTTTAGATATTGAAGGTGCTGAGCGTTTTGAATTATCTAATTTAAATTATGTTGTGCAGTCAATTCAGAAGTTTAAAGACAAGCACATATTAATTTCGGGAGCGGGAAACTCTGCATTAGACTGGGCTTGTGATTTATCAGAATATGCGAAAAGTGTTACGCTTTGCTACAGAAAAGAAGAAATTTCTGGTCATGAGCATATGAAACAATTATTAGATAAGCTTGATATCTCTAAGAAACCAAGTATGGTTATTAAACAACTTAACAGTGATCCTGATAAACCAGTCATCACAGAAGTTGTTTTAGAACATGTTGATACAAAGGAACAAGAAATCATACCTGTTGATGAAGTCATCATTAGTCATGGTTTTGATCGTGAATCAGAATTACTTCATAACGCACAAACTAAAGTTAATTTAGTGAATGAATTCTTTATTGAAGGTTTAGGAAATGCTCAAACTTCAGTTCCTGGTATTTTCGGTGCTGGGGATATCATTAAACATGATGCAAAAGTTCATTTGATTGCTTCTTGTTTCAATGATGCTGCAAATGCTGCAAACTTAGCTAAAAGCTATATCGACCCTGAAGCACAAGCAGGCGGCCGTGTATCGAGCCACAACGATGTCTTCAAAGAAAAGAACAAAGAAGTTATTAAAAAATACATCGCACAATCATAATACGAATCATTTACCTTCCAATCTCTTTAACCTTATAAAAGATTGGGAGGTTTTATTTTGTTAAAAATGCGAAAGTTTTATGTACATATCATACTTGAATAATCCTCTTGAAACTTTTTTAAATAATATTTAACTTCCTCATCTGATAAATCTCGCTCACGATCTACTTCATTAAAAAAGCTTTGTCGTTCAATTTGTGCTTGTTTACGTTGTGTCATATCACGATACTTTTTCGGTGTAACACCATAATACAATTTAAAAGAATAAATATAAGATGAACCATTATAAAAGCCATGTTTTTCAGAAATGTCGATTACTTTTTCTTGTGTATGAATTAAATCATACGTGCTATTTAACAATCTAATGTCCGTTAAATAATCTTTAAAATTCACACCCATTTGTTCTTTGAATAATTTCGAAAAATACGATTCAGAAATATGATATTTATCGGTGAATGTATTGATTGTTATACGTTCATTATAATGCTCATAAATATAATCTTTAATTTCATCAATTATTGGGTTCATATGCCGATTAACAATTTGACATTCTTTTGAATAAACCGTCAATCGTTCTCTATAAAATTCCAATATCGTAATAAGTTGCTTCATTATTTTTAAATTACGATTGTTTTCTTGTATTAAATATAAATCACACAGGCAAATTAAATGATCTCTCAAAGGGACTAACTTTGATTGCATACCCACATGCTGATGATATGAAAGTAACTCTGGTATCATCGTTGTTATGATTGACTCATACAGATGAATTTGTACAACGATATTCCCATCTGACACATCGAGTTTATACCACTCATTATGTTTAACAACAAACGTTTCCCCTTCTTTATATTCTTTACTATGCTCTTTGATCGTGACCATAACACGACCCTTTAATACTACAAAAAAAGAAATACCTATATGATTGCGATATCTAGTAGCAGAATATTTTAGGTATTTGATTTCATATATATTTCTCACAACAAATCTCCTAATTCTTTGATATCTTAATAAATTTAATCCAAATCCCAGAAGTAAACATCGAATTACTTATGTAAAAATATAGAATTATAATGACGTTATTATAATTCGAAAACTTTAATCCGTAAATATATAAATTGAAGAAAATCAGATTAAGGTAAATGTTTTAATATTTTGAAAGAATCATACAATTTATTAAGTGAGAATTTATTGAATCGTGTCATCGAATTTCGCGAACGTTTATCATTAAATAGAAAAAGAGACTAAGGTAAAATGCCCTAGTCTCTTTTCACTTTATATAATTATGATTTTACAACTTCTTGTCCACGTTTGTTCCAAGTTAAGATGAAACTTAACATCGCAAGGACACTAATGATTGTTAATAATAAGAATCCTGAATCCCATCCTAATTTATCAACAGTTAATCCCATAATGATATTAGCCATTACAGCTCCACCTAAATAACCAAACAGTCCAGTTAATCCTGCTGCAGTACCTGCTGCTTTTTTAGGTACATAATCTAATGCCTGTAAACCAATCAACATAACAGGTCCGTATATTAGGAATCCTATCGCGACTAATGCGATATTATCTACTAATGGGTTTCCTGCTGGATTTAACCAATATACAATGACAGCGATTGTCACACCTAACATGAATATAAATCCTGCTGGACCCCTTCTACCTTTGAACACTTTATCTGAAATATAACCACATAATAATGTTCCGGGAATACCTGCCCATTCATATAAGAAGTATGCCCAACCTGATGCATTTAAATCGAAACCTTTTTCTTCACTTAAATATGTTGGCGCCCAGTCTAACACACCATATCTAACAAAATAAACAAAGATATTTGCGATAGCAATCATCCAAACCCATTTGTTATTCAATACATATTTAAAGAGAATATCTTTTGTTGAAAGCTCTACTTCTAACGTTTTCTGCTCTTTATTAGGGTAATCATTTCGATATTCTTCAATCGGTGGTAATCCCATAGATTGTGGTGTATCCCTAACTAGAACATATGAAATAATCGCAATAATTAACGCGATAATAGCTGGATATATAAACGCACCTTCAAATCCTTTTAAATAACCAAATGACAATGTTCCTGTAATTGAAATACCAAGTAAAGCTATCGGTGCCATCAATCCGCCACCAACATTATGCGCGACATTCCAAATAGCTGTCTTACCGCCACGTTCACTAACGCTGTACCAATGTACAAGTACTCTTCCAGATGGTGGCCATCCCATACCTTGGAACCAACCATTTAAGAAAAGCATAATAAACATGATAAATACACTAGATGTTAAGACCGGTATAAAACCCATCAATAAATTAACGATTGCCGTTAATACTAAACCTAATGTTAAAAATAGTCTTGCGTTACTCCGGTCACTCACTGTACCCATAATAAATTTACTAAAACCGTATGCAATTGAAATAGCTGATAAAGCAAACCCTAATTCAGTCTTACTAAAGCCTTCATCAATTAATGCTGGCATCGCAAGTGAAAAGTTTTTCCTTAATAAATAGTAACCAGCATAACCAAGAAATATCCCTATAAAGACTTGTAGTCTCAATTTCTTATATGTATCATCTACCTGCTCACTTGGCAGAGGATCTATATGTTTCGCTGGTTTCAAGAAATTCGCCATACTCATACCTCCTATTATTAATTTTTTGTAAAGAATGTAAAGATTTTGTAAAATGCAATTTATAATTTCATCATATGTATTGCAAACGTTAATGTCAATGCATTTTTATATTTTTATTATTTAATATATTTTATTTTTCAAACTTTTATTTAACACAGGTGTATTAAAATATGTTAGACTTCTACTATGCCAAAAATTATTAATCATAAAGAAAAAAAAGAACAAATTATTCAATATGCTTTTCAATCAATTGTTGAAAATGGTGCAAAGGGATCTACGGTTAGACAAATTGCAAAACTCGCACAAATGACACCGGGACAAATTAGATATTATTTTCCAAGTCATTCAGAATTACTCAGTGCAGTTATGTCTGAAGTAGAACTAAAAGTAAGAAGGAGAATCGAAGCAATACTCACGTCTGATAACCAAGACACAATTGATAAAGTAAAAGCATGCTTACTCACCGTTTTACCGTTAGACGAAGAAAGATTAGCTGATATGGAAGTATGGATGGCCTTTCGATATGACAGTCATGAATATGGACAAAGTACTTTAGATGATGGATTAGACGAATTATGTGTAACGGTATTAACGATTTTAGAACGCGATAACTTATTAAATGACAACATCAATATACATCTTAATTCAATGAGACTTCACGCATTAATTGATGGATTAGCACTACATAAATTGTTAAATCCAGAACAGACCTCTAATGAAGATATTGAAGCGATTGTATTCGAAGAAATTTCAAAGCTTACGAAATAAAGGAGGATAATCATGAATTTTATTGTGTGGCTCATTATTTTTTGTGAAGTTGCTTTCTGGGTCGTTATATTACTTGGACTCGTCACAAGATATGTCTTCAGACAGAAAAAGCTTGGGCTCATTTTTCTAGCACTTACACCCGTAATTGATTTGATTCTATTAATTACAACAGCTGTGGATTTAATGAATGGCGCAACTGCCGAAACACCTCACGCTATTGCTGCTGTTTATATATCCGTTTCAATTATCTTTGGTAAAAGTATGATTCAATGGGCAGATGACCGCTTCAGATATTATGTCATGAAAGAAGGTAGCAAGCCTGAGAAACCTAGTGGATTCGCGTATGCTATACTATATGCGAAAAGTTGGTTTAAACATTTACTCTCTTACATTATAGGGACAGGTATTCTACATTTAATCATTTATTTAATTCATGATAAAAGCAGAACAGAAGCTATGGATGGCGTTATTCACATTTGGTCAATAGTGCTCATTATTGATTTAGCTATCACCATCTCGTATTTCATCTGGCCACCCAAAAATAAACAGGCAGAATAAAAGAACCTGAGCCATTTTTTTGGCTCAGGTTCTTCTTACGTCTATTTATCGTGTTCATCTTCAATGTTACCGACAATATTTTCAAGTATGTCTTCCATCGTAATCATACCTGCTAATCCACCGTGTTCATTATGAACAATTGCGATATGTGCACGTTGTTTTTTCATTTTATCTAATACGTTTTGGATGGCATCTGCCTCTTTGACGTATATGATTTCATGAATCAATTCAGTTATATCTTGTATGTTGTCTTTCAATAAATCTTTCGCATGTAAATATCCAATAACATTCGTTTTATTATCTTGATAAACTGGATATCTCGTATAATAGCCATTCTTTACAAATTGAATGGCTTCTTGCTGACTAGCATCACTATTGATCATTGTCATATTATCTTTAGAAATCATACAATCTTTGACGACAAGTTCATCATAAATAAAGACTTTATTAATATGTTCTAGTTCTGTTGATGAAATTTCCCCGCCTTGGTGACTTTCTTTAATCAACATCTTCAATTCTTCTTCAGAGTGATATAATTCTGACTCTTTCGCAGGCTTCATACCAAATAAGCTCAATATCATTCTTGCTGACCCATTTAAAATAAAAATAAAAGGATATAATAATTTGTAAAACAGTATGATCGGTCTTGCAAAGAATAATGTAACTTGTTCAGCTTTTTGAATTGCGATTGTCTTTGGCGCCATTTCACCTACTACAACGTGTAAATAAGTTGCGATAATAAATGCGCTGACTAATGTTAAGACATGAATAACCGTTTCTGATAATCCGAAGCTACTATAAAGTGGATGTAGAATAAACTCAAATGTTGATTCGCCAACCATACCAATTCCAAGTGCTGTAATGGTAATACCTAGCTGACATGCTGCTAAATACTCATCAAGATGTTCGACTACCTTTTTAGCTGGTTGAGCGTTCTTATAATTCTGTTCTGCTAAGTAGTTAATTCTAGATGATCTGACCTTTACAATTGCAAATTCTGTCGCAACAAAGAATCCGGTTAAAGCGAGTAATACAATAAACGTGATTAAACTAATTGTGGTCCCCAATTATTAATTAATTCCTCCATATAATAAAAAATTCCAACCATATTCGGTTGTCTTTTAATTTTACACTATTTCGAATAATTTTTATAATAATATACATTTGAAATTACATGGTTAAAGGACTATACTAGTGTCTGATAAGGAGGGATCTTAAGATGCTACTAAATGTGTCATGTTCTCTACAATTATTCATACCCAACGATCAAAGGAAATAATTTAAAAGAAGGGATTTAATATGAATAATTACATTAAACCATATCAATTCGTTAGTATTAAAGAAAAATCAGAACAGTTATTTAACGTTTATAAATCTGTAAATGATATAAAAACAATCGATACGTTTCAAGCTATAACATACGACCATATTTCACAGCTTTTTGAAGAAAAGCATTCTGAAATAGAAGATTTCACAAAAATCATTATGAATAAAAAGATTTCTCGAGCACAAATTGAGAAATTATTATTTGGACTTAAAAGCTACGTAATTCCATTTGAACAGCCTTCAAGTAAGCAACTTGAAAAAATCTTTAAAAAGACCAAGAAATTAAAACATCCAGAATGGGATAACATAGACTTAAAAGAGTCTTCATATATAGGTTGGAATGATTCTGGTAAACAAAAGAAATTTATCGTGCTTTATGAAGATGATAAATTGATAGGTGTATCAGGAGATTTATCACCTACCATTAAGCCCGGAATCTGTAGTATATGTAAGAAAGAATCCAATGTTTCCATGTTTCTATCAACAACAAAATCAAAAGGTGATGGAACATATACTAAAAATGGTAATTATATTTGCCATGATAGTGAACATTGTAATCAACAACTCGATCAACTAAACGGATTATATGAGTTTATACACACAGTAAAAACAAAATAATCAATAAGAAAGCTGAGCGCATCATCAAATGATGGCTCAGCTTTTCATTTATCGGCCTGGTAATACTATTTTCGGGTCGATATTTTATTTTATCGGTCCATATTTCTCTACTTACCTCTACTACCCTTGCACCTCACTATATCCATCCTTTTTCGATTGCTTTCTGCCATGCGTCAAATCGGTTATCTGCTTCTAATTTATCTATAATTATCGATGTATAGTTTCTAATTGTGCCGTCTGATAAATATAATTCTTTTGATATTTCTTTACTGGATAAGCCTTTGCCTATTTCTTTCAATACGAGTTGTTCTTTCGGGCTTAATGGATTTCTATCTTTAAACATTGATGTCATTAAAGATTCACTATATTCTTTCTTACCGTCCATCACATTTTTAATTGTTTCGACGAGTTCATCGATTGATCGTTCTTTCAATACGTATGCATCAACATCGTTTGCTACTGCACTCTCAAAGTATCCTGGTCTTTTAAAAGTTGTAACGATGATGACTTTCGTATTTAAATTTGAATCTTTTACTTTTTTCAATACTTCTAATCCTGTCATTTTAGGCATTTCGACATCTAGTATTGCTACATCTGGCTCGTGACTTTGAATTCCTTCCAACGCATCTTCTCCATTTGAAAAGTCTCCTAAAATACTTAATTCATCATTCAATTCCATCAATTGAACCATGGCTTTCCGTAACATTTCTTGGTCCTCTGCTATAACAATTGATATCATAATGTGTCACCCCCTCTAGGCAATGTGATCGTCATTTTTAATCCTTTATTTAAATTACTTACTTTTAATTGGCCATTTAATGCATGAACACGATATTTGATACTCTTAAAATCATCTTCATCAATGTGTTTCATACCTATGCCGTCATCTATGATTACCAATGTTAAATATTTATTTTCTTCAACGATTTCACCCGTTACTTTAGTAGCCTGTGCATGCTTAATGACATTGTTAACCGCTTCTCTCAAAATCATGGACAGTGCTGATTGTCGAGTTGGACTGAGCGATTGAGCTCTGTCAGCATTGTTAAATTCAAACGATAAGTTTGCATTTTCTAACAATGTTTCCATCGTCTTCACTTCTTCTTCAAAAGATTGCAACTTCAAATCATCTACAATTGCTCTTACTTTAACAAGTGCTTCTTTAGATAATTCATTCACAGACGCCATTTCTTCTTTCGCTTTATCAATATCTTTATCCACTAATTTCATCGCAAGTTCAGATTTAATACTTAAATTCGCAAACACATGACCTAACGTATCATGTAAATCTTGTCCGATTCGATTTCGTTCTTGTTCAGCAATTAACGTATTAATATGTTCATTTTTACTTCTAATTTCTTCTTTTAACTGTTCAGATTCTAACGCTTTAAAATTTCCAAACATAATAAATATAATGACAATACTCATAGGTATCATAATAATTAAATAGTCTCTATGATCAACTGCAATAATATAAATAGCAATCATAAACGACACAATATACATTAATACTTCGATAGATTTCATTTTAGTTTGAAAAACATATGGAATAATATAAGCTGCATAGAAAAAGAATAATAAATGAGAAGCATTAAAAAAGTCTACAAAATAAAATATACCTAAAAAATGAACCATTAAAAGTATTCTTCTAAGCATGCGCCTTTTAGATAAATCTACATAAATCATCATTAAATAACTTATCGTAAATAGAGCGGTAACCAATATACCGCTCCATAAAGGTCCTCTATGACCAAGTACTGTTAAACTCAATATCGGAAAGATGAGATAAATTAAGTTTGATGAACCTATAGGATTCTCTTTAATTCTTTCTAATAATGTCATTAAACCACTTCCGTCTTTTTACGTATAATCAACGCAATACTTATAAACAGTATACAATAAATTGCCAATATAAGAAGTGAAACAAAGTGTATACCACCTTGAGTTGTCACAGATAAAGAGAGTTCTCTTAAATTATAAGTAGGTGTTGCATACGATACGTGCTTTAACCAATCTGGAAACTGATCTGTCGGGAACCAAAGTCCTCCCAATACAGCAAGTCCTAAATATATGATATTCGCGATAGCACTAGCTTTTTGGATATCTTTTATTTGAGATATAAGAACGCCCATTGATAAAAACATGCTAGATCCAACCCATAACATCAATCCTGAGCCAATCCACTCGCCTGCTGACATTTCAACACCTTTATAAAAAGCTCCTGTTAAAAATAAAGCGATAATAGCTAAACAAAACATGCACATGAGTTTCATTACTTTCCCTGCATAGTAATAACTTGGTGATAAAGGTGTTTTGAATAAATTTTTAGACCATCCAATTTTCTTATCTTCTATCATCTCTAATGGAAATGTCATAATACAGAAACTACTTAAACTGAACGTCGCCATACTAAACATATATTCTTTATAAAATTTAGCTTCGTATTCTTTAGGTAAATCTAATAGTGCTGTGAATATTAAATAAAATACTAACGGCAACATAATCGAAAGTATTAAATATGATTTTTTTCTAGTTAACAATAATAATTCAGATTTAAAATACGCCCATAACATATCTCATCAAACCCTTTCTTCGTTTTTTGAAAATATCGTATCCATCAATGACTCTTTAATAATTTCTACCTCATTAAAATCAATGCCATAGTCTATAAAAGCTTTAATTACAGGATTTACATCTTCAGTCGTAATGATGAGCATATCTTTAGATGCTTCAACCGAAACATTTTTAAGGACATTCACTACTTCTTTTTTCGATAAAGGAATTTGAATCATTGTTTTATTTTCGCTATGACGTATCGCTCTAGGTGTACTATCCATAACAAGCTCACCTTTATTAAGTACAACAACTCGGTCAGCCATTCTTTCAACTTCTTCAATATAATGAGAAGTATAAAATATCGTTTTACCTTCTTGTTTCATTTCCTCAATCACTTTCCAGAAATGCTTCCTCATTTCAGTATCCATCGCACTTGTCGGCTCATCCAAAATGACAAAGTCCGGTTTCCCAATAATAGATAATGTAAAATCCAATATTCTGCGTTCACCACCAGATAATTTAGCAGCAAATTGTTCAAGTTTATCATTATCAAATCGAGTAATTTCTTTAAAAGTTTCTATCGAAATCGTATCTTTATAAAAAGACTTAAAAAGATAAAACAACTCCTTAACTTTCATCACATCCGGAAAAGCCGTCGTTTGAAACAAAATACCCATCCGCTTCTTATCTAATTGTTGATTATCACTAATAATTTGCCCGTCATTAGGATGTCTGTCACCAATAATCATATCAATCAAAGTAGACTTACCAGCACCATTTGGACCAATTAAAGCCGTACATTCACCCTCATTAATTTGAAAAGAAACATCACTCACAACTTTTTTCTGATTATAGATTTTCGTTACATTTTGAACATCAATCACAATCATCACCGTCCTTTATAAGTTACTTATATTATAAAAAATCACACCACCCGTTATAAGTACAAACTGTCACGAATATCATATGACAAATGTCATGAATGATTGCGAGATTCAATTGACAATATTTGGAATGTATAGATAATTTATTGTAAGAAGTGTTTGAGGATGATGAAGATGAATAAAATAACAGTAATAAATAAAAGTAATCACACAAGTGTAGTTCTAAGCATCAATAATTATATTAAATGGATAAATAGAAATAACATATTAAATCAAAACATTAAAATTTTTATCCATGATGCTCCAATAAGTTCTTATGGTTATCCTTCAGATTGCCAAGTAGACTTTGATAATCGTCATATATATTATTCTTTATATAATATTGAAGAATATCTTGTGTCTAAGAAGAGCAATAACATTATTGTAAACAGATTGGAATATGCACTTTCTGAAATTTTACATGATTTAAATTATCATATCGCACAATTCTATACTTTAGAGTACGAAAAAGTTACACATAAAGAACTCATTGATCATTTTGACCGATTTGAATATAACATTAGAAAATACAGTTATTATTTAACTTACAAATATTTATTTTGTTATAATAATAGTTCTACACTTTATAAAGATGGACTTACGTTGAAGTTTGATTCTGAAATAAGTGCTCATTTAAAGAAGGCTTTTGTACAATTTAGAAATTTCATTAAAAAAGAATTGGAATTCCCTTTAAAAGTTAATATTCATATTACGCATAAAGAACTCGAAGATTCTTTAGGTTACTTCCAATATCCCGAATCTTTATTTAAGTATCCGAGAATAGTCGTTTCCACACATAGCTATGGACAATTAAAAAAAGAAATGTCACTTTTCGATAGTGATTTAAATATTTTAAGAATATTAGCACATGAGATTAGACATTATCAAGATTATATAAGTGACAATATAATTTTAGATGAAAAGATGAGTGAGAAGTTAGCAGACAAATATGAAGATGAACTCATACAAGAATTTATTGATCAAGTTTATTATGTTAATTATCACGAATACTAAAAAACGCTAAGACAAATGGCTTTGTCTTAGCGTTTCAGAGTGTCGACAAAGTCTTAGACTTTGCCGGCATTTTTTTATGCGCATGCTTTCCGCGGGCATGTTCTCAGCCTGTAGTCTTCGAAT
>NZ_JAJNIU010000033.1:0-20924 GCF_022386355.1 Mammaliicoccus sp. L-M44
CAAAATTAAAAGGCTTATCTCCCAAAAATTACAGGAGACAAACCTTTGAAATAATATACTAATTAAGGTTTAGATTTTTGGGTTCAGTACATCTCTTGGCTTTATTCAGACATTAAGCCGCGACTCGTGGGTTTACTCCGCCTTTAACTCACGTCTTCCACTATCTTCCGCTTCCAATCCCGCTCATTTTCACAATCCCCCTTAATTCAAACAGTCACCACAAAAAATACCGACAAAATCTTTTCTAGACTTTGTCGGTACTACTAAAATCTTCATATATTAAATCCCTGATATATCTTACTATTAAAATTCTTCTTCAAATGGTGCTTGTATATCTTTCAACACTTTAACAGAGTTATCGAATAATGATTTTTCTTCTTCATCTAATGGCATTTCGATAACTTCTCTAATGCCTGATCTGTTTATAAGTGCTGGTACGCCTATATACACGCCTTCATGTCCGTACTCGCCTTCTAAATATGCAGACACTGTTAGCACCACATCTTGGTTGTTCAAAATAGCTTTTGTAATACGCATTAACCCCATTGCTACTCCGTAATAAGTTGCGCCTTTTGCTTCTATAATTTCATATGCTGCATCTCGAGTTTGTACAAATATTTCTTCTACTCTATGTTTACGTGATTCGTCTTTTTCAATAATACTTCTTAATGGTTTACCCGCTATATTGGCATGAGACCATACTGGTAATTCTGAATCACCATGTTCACCAATAATGTTTGCATGTACACTTTGTGGTGCGACATCGAATTCTTCACTTAATAAATATCTAAATCTTGCTGTATCTAATATAGTACCTGATCCGATTACACGTTCTTTTGGTAAACCAGAGAATTTCATAGTTGCATAAGTTAATACATCTACTGGGTTAGTGGCAATTAAGAATATACCATCAAATCCTGATTCCATTATTTCAGTAACGATTGATTTGAAAATTTTCATATTTTTTGCTACTAAATCTAGTCTTGTTTCACCTGGTTTTTGTGCTGCACCTGCACAAATAACTACTAAGTCTGCATCATGACAATCTTTATAGTCACCTGATTTAACTTTAATTGGTGATGGTCCGTATACTGTACCATGATTTAAATCCATGACATCCCCGATTACTTTCTTTTTATCTAAGTCTATGATGACAAATTCATCACAAATACCTTGGTTTATCATTGAAAATGCATAACTTGAACCTACTGCACCATTACCTACTAATACGACTTTTTTACCTTTGAATTGTTTCATTATAATCGCTCCTCAATTTATATTTATAAAATTATTGTTAAAATAAATGTCCATACACAGATGAATATTAAGAATCCGACACTATATTTCAAAGTCATTTTAAGCAATTCAGACTCTTTACCAACTTCTCTAACAGCAGCTGTTGCAATTGCGATAGATTGTGGTGAGATTAATTTAGCTGCTACACCACCTGCTGTATTTGCTGCAACTAGCAATGGTCCGCTTGTACCAATTTGACTTGCTACTGACGCTTGAATTGGTGCAAACAATGTGTTGTTATTAACGACTGAACCAGTCATGAATACACCTATCCAACCTAATACTGGAGATAGTATTGGGAAGATGTTACCAGCTTTTGCAATACCTTGACCCATTGCAGCTGTTAGTCCGCCGTAAGTTGTGATTTTAGCAATAGCTAAAATAAAGCAGATTGTCAAAATTGGTAACCACAATTCTTTAATTGTTACGCCTAGTAAATTGAATGCGTCACTAAACTTAAAGTGTTTCGAAATTAATATTGTGATCACTACTGAGATTAATATTGCAGTACCAGTTGCGCTAAAGATATCGATTTTTAATGTGATCAGTTTATTAGTAATTTCATTAAATGTACCTGGAATACTTATATTCCATACTAATGAAGAAAGTAAACCACCTTCAGCAAATAAAGCTTTGAAAAATGGTGCACTCCATATCATGACGAAAATTGTTAAAATATAGAATGGACTCCATGCATACATAATGGTTTTAACAGAATGTTTCTTTGTTTCCAATACTTCTTGATCTGAAATTCTGAAAATATTTTTTGGTTGATAATATTTTGAGAAAATTGCTAATGCAACCATAGATAATAATGGTGGAATAATATCAGCCAATTCTGGACCTTGGAAATACGTAATCAATATTTGTAATCCTGTATAAGTTGTACTTACAACAAGAATCATCGGTAAAATTTCTTTCACACCTTTGAATCCATCCAATATCATGACAAGTAAAAATGGAATAAAGAAGTTCAAGATTGGAAGTGTAAGTGTTGAAATCTGTGATACTTCAAGCGCTGAAATATTACCGTGAAGACCTAAACTATCTATAATACCAACTGGAATACCAATCGCACCAAAAGCGCCCGCTGCTCCGTTAGCAATTAAACAAAGCATTGCTGCTTGTAAAGGTTTAAAACCAATTTGAATTAACAATACACTACATATTGCGATAGGAACACCAAACCCAGCAGCACCTTCTAAAAATGCATTAAAACTAAAACCTATTAATAATAATTGGATACGTTGGTCTTGAGAAATACCTGAAATACTATCTTGAATGATACTAAATTGTCCTGTACCAATTGAAACTTTGTATAACCATACTGCCATTACGACGATATACCCTATTGGAAGAATACCTTGAAAGAATCCTTCTGTTATAGCTCCAGTCGCTACAGTATGTGGTAATTCGAAGATAAATGATGCAATGACTAAAGTTACAATAAGTGTTGTAATAGATGCATAAATACCTTTCATTTTAAAAACTGTTAAACATAATAGAAATAATATAATCGGTATACTAGCAACAACTGCTGATAGTGTAACGTTGTCTAATGGATTTATATTATTTAGTAGCACAATGAACAACTTCTTTCTTATTTTATTTTTCAAGATGCGCATCTTTAACATTTGTGATGTTTTTCACAATATAAATATAGCACCTCAATTCCCTGAGGTCAATAGGTTTGACGCACATTTTGTGAAAAAAATCACGAATTATTTTTGACTCGTTTTTTGATATTTATTGAATCCTTTGCCCCATCTAAATGGTTGCGTTTTCATTATTTCTCATATTTTTTAAAATTTTTTATAATAAAAAACAAGATCCTGAAATATTTTTCTAGGATCTTGTTCAATTCACTTCTATATTATTCAGTTAAACTTTGAGTATTTACAAAATGTCTATACTTATCATGAGATGCTAATAATTCTTGATGGGTACCTACGCCTGTGATTTCACCTTTATCTAAAAATACAATTTGATTCGCTTTTTTTATCGTAGCAAGTCTATGAGCAATCACAATAGTTGTACGATCTTTCATTAATTCATTCAACGCTTGTTGAATGTAGAATTCACTTTCACTATCTAAATTAGCTGTCGCTTCATCTAGTAGTAGAATATCTGGATTCTTAATGAAACTTCGTGCGATATCTATTCGTTGTCTTTGACCGCCAGATAATTTGGTACCTCTTTCACCGATTTCTGTATCAAACCCTTGTGGAAACGCCATTATAAAATCATAACAGCGTGCCATCTTCGTATAATGTACGAGTTTTTCTTCATCTACTTCTGAATAGACACCATATGTTAAATTATCTCGAATCGTCCCTGACATCATCGCATTAGATTGCATAACATATCCAATTTTCTGTCGCCAATATTTTAAAGATATATCATCTATTGGTTGGTTCCCATATAATATTTGGCCATGATCAATTGGATAAAGTCTTTCAATTAAACTGAACAGCGTACTTTTTCCTGAACCTGAAGGACCAACAAATGCTGTCACTTCTCCAGAACGGATGGATAAAGATAAATCTTTAATGACAGGATTGTCTTCATATCCAAAAGAAACATTTTCAAATGTAATATCTTGATGATTCGTAATCGGTTGATTATGATCATCGCCTCTTTTTTCCGCTTCTTCTTGATAAATCTCATAGATACGTTCACTTGCGCCGACAGCTTTCTTATAATCCGTTAAAAACATAGAAAAATTCAAAATTGGAGCAGATAATTGTACAACATAGAATATCATTGCAACTAATGTCCCTGCAGTAATCGCACCACTCGAAACTCTAATACCACCAAATCCAAGTATGACAGCTACGGTTAACGTCATAATAACGCCTGAAAGTGGAGAAATGATTGCTCTAATTTTAGCTTCTTTTAATCCAAGATCATATATACCTAATAAAGTACCTTTCGTTTTTTCCAGTTCTTTTTCTTCTGACGCCGTCACTTTTACTAATTTCATTTCTGTAAGTACTCTTCCTAATATACCGCTGAACCTAGAAATCTCAGTTTGTGTGTCTTTTGAGATTTTACCCATTTTTCGTCCTAAAGGTACCATTATCCCGATAAATATAGGTAAGATTAGAAATGTCATGAGCGTCATTTGCCAATCTAAAATAAATAACATCACAATCGAACCAATAAGTGTTAACAATGATGGCAATACACTTGGTGCTTTTTCAGAGATAAATAAATTAATCACATTTGTATCATCTGTAATTCTACTCATCAATTGTCCACTTTCGTTTTTATCAAAGAAACTCATTTTTAAATTGATTAAATGCTTCCATAACTTTTCTCTAATTGAATAAATTGTTTTTTCACCAATCTTGCTTAGTAAATATGTCCCGATACCGCTCAAGACTGCATTTACTAAAAATACACCTATAAATAGCCAAACCATTCTTAAATCTAAACTTTCTGCATTAAATGTATCTACTAATTTCCCAGTAAATAATGGTACGAGCAAACCACTAAGACTACCTAAAATTGAAAGTGTCATAGCCGTAAACACTAATTTTTTAGGCCAGTCTACCTTTTTTAGTAAATAAAGCAGAGGATTTTGTTTTGTCATTTTAATAACCTCTTCACTAAAATTAATGATATAGTTATATTTTACAGCATTGAGATTATACATACCAAATTTAAAATATGTTCACAAAAAATTAACGTTCATTTGTTATCTTATTGTAGGGTAGTTAATTAATATATGTTAGAATGATATAGTTAATTTTAAAAATAAATAAAGAGGTCTTATTCATGAAAAAAAGTCTATTATTATTTTTTGCATTACTTTTATTGAGCATACCAGTAACTCAAAGTGCTTATGCAGCGGATAAACCGAAATCACCAACACAAGTAGCCAATGAAGATGGATACTCACTCGGTGAAATCTATGAACCCGAAGGCGCTATTAACTATAGTTCTGATACTGGTCAAATTTTGTATGAATATAAAATAGATGCTAAATGGTATCCAGCTAGTATGTCTAAATTAATGACATTATATTTAACTGAAAAAGCAATCAATAGTGGCAAACTTGATAAAAATGCTAAAGTTAAAATGACAAACGAAGAATATCGTTTATCTACATTACCAGAATTAAGTAATACAAAATTGTATCCAGGAGATGTTTATACAATCTCTGAACTCATGCAAATTACCGTTTCTAACTCTTCAAATGCAGGTGCGATGATTCTAGGAAGAGAAACGATGAAAGCTGAGAACTTAGCTTCTGCTAAAAAGATAGATAAAAAAGATAAAGACTCCAATAAAAATACAGCATCTAAACAACAAAAAAAGGATTTAGATTCTGACTTTGTTGACTACATGAATGAAACAGCTAAGAAATTAGGTATGGAACATACGAAATTCTACAATGCTAATGGTGCTTCTAATAATTTATTACTAGAATATAAAGCTAAACGTTATCAATCAGATGAAGATAACTATACAACAGCTAGAGATTTTGCCATTTTAACGCAACATCTTGTAAAACAGTATCCTGACATTTTAGAATACACTAAAAAAGTTGCCCCTACTGTTCACTACGTTACATATTATACGTATAATCATTCACTTGAAGGTGCAGATATGTCACTTAAAGGTACTGATGGTCTGAAAACGGGTTCTAGTGACACTGCCGACTATAACCACAGTCTTTCTACTAAAAGAGATGGATTAAGAATTAACCAAGTTCTTTTAGGTGCAGGAGATTACAACAGTGTTGGTGGAGAGAAAGAACGTAATATGATGGGTAATAGCTTGATGGAAAAATCATTCAAAGAATATGAATGGAAAAAAGTATTATCTAAAGGTACTCAAAAAATTAATGGCAAAAAATACTACGTTACAGAGGACTTATATGATGTCGTTCGTAAAGGCGTAGATTATAAAGTCGTACTTAAAGATGGACGTGCAAGCATTGATTATAACCGTTCTTATATCAATGATAGCTATGGTCCACCGTCTGTAAAAGTAGAAACGCCAAGTAAACATAAATTTAACGAAACAAAGAAAAAAGTAACAAGTACTGATAATAGACCTATTATTATGACAGCGTCAATCTTACTTATTGCTGGAATCATTCTTTTATTAACTTGGTTAATCAAGCGTAAGAAAAAATAATAACGGATATTAAGTCTTAAGTCCGACAACAAAAACGTCACTTTAGTGTAGAATAGTCTTAAACTATTCAATACGAGGTGACGTTTTTTTGATTCAATTTTTACCGAATTTTCTATCAGAACCAATTAATTTATCCTTAACAATGATAACGATCATCGCGCTTATATATGTATTTGTTCATCATAGAAGACAACAGCCCATTTTAAGTTTAATTGATATCATTTTAGGTTATTTTCCAATACTCATTCATGAGATGGGTCATGTTATAGCAAATAAACTATCAGGTGGTAAGCCTAAAGACCTCGTAGTTGTTTGGCGTCGTAAAGAGCGCATGGAAACCGGTAGACAAGGTTACGCCGTTACTGGTTCCAAATCACGTTTAAATCAATTTATAACGACTTTATTCGGTTATATCATGCCGCCGATTATGTTGATTTTAGGTGTATGGCTTAAATATCACACATTCGGACCAATTTTCTTAATCATTCTTCTGATCATGTTTTTATTCTATGTCATATTAACATCTAAGAAATTTATCCCAAGTATCATTCTCGTCGTTATTGCAGTAGCTTTATACGAAGTACTATCTGCACCGAATATACATGACTTTGGACAAATCATTACGTATATTTATCACATCAGTTTAGGAACATTATTAGGTGAAGTCGCACAATCGAGTATTACAATATTCCTATTAACATTCTCACGTTCAAGACAAGAATGGGATGGTAGTCAGTTAAGACAACTCACTAAAATTCCAACTATCTTCTTTAGTGTTATATGGATAGCGATTAATGTATATGCTGTTATGTATACTTTTAATATTTTATGGCCGTAGATATTGGAACTTTTAATATGGAGTCCCGTTATTTTAATCCATTAACAAAAAAACCAGCAGAAATTCATTCGCTTGAATTTCTGCTGGTTTTTATTTATTTATTAAGCTGTTTTTATACCAAACAAATATGATGCATTTGTTTCACTTATCATAATTGTTTTATCTTTTAGTTTAAGTTCTATGAGTTGGTTTAAGCTATCTTTATTGCTAATTGTTACTACATCGCCAATATGCAATTCTTGATTACTTAAATAATCTAAGAGATTCACGTAATCCATTACACGTTTAATTTCAACGTCATCTCCAATTTCAAACTCATTTAATGATGTGTTATAAATTTCCTCTATTTGATTCTCTCTTGGAATAATACCACCATGCGGACAAGTTGTTGGGTAACCCATTAACTTATCTATCTTATCTATAAAACGGTCAGACACACGATGTTCTAATATTTCTGCCTCTTCGTGAACTTCATCCCAAGTATATTCAAGTTCTTCTATTAAGAATCGCTCTATGAGTCTATGTCTTTTAATAATATTAGTTGTATGATCTAAACCCTTTTGAGTTAATTTCACACCTTTATATGGACGAATATCTACGTAATCATCCTTTTTCAAACGTAACATCATTTCACTAACTGATGAAGGTTTAATATTTAAATCTTGCGCTAAATTCTTATTGGATACGTAATCTGTTGTGCCATTTAATCCAAAAATCGCTTTTAAGTAGTCTTCTTGTTCTTCAGTCAACATCTACTCTGACCTCACTTTTATTATCATATATTTATTGTACCACGATTTATTTTTACAGGCTATCTCTTGACTTTAGATAATTTTCTAATATAATCGAATTAAAGTTTAGGTTAGCCTAAACTTATTTTTAGAAAAGGTGATAACATGTTGCAGGTAAAAAATTTAAATTTATATTTAGGACAACAGCACATATTGCATGATATTAATTTAACCATTGAATCTACAGGTGAATTAATTGGCATTATGGGACCGAATGGTGCAGGAAAATCTTCATTCATTAAATCGATTTTGGGTGAATTTAAGGCATCAGGAGAAGTTTATTGGCATGATAAACCGATAAACCAACAGTTGAAACAATTAACGTATATTCCTCAAAGAAATCAATTAGATTTAGATTTCCCTATCACTGTTCAAGATAGTTTATTAACAGGCTATTATGCTACATCAGGTTGGTTTAGGCCATTAATAAAAGAAGCTTATCAAAAAAGGGATCAATTAATGTCAGAGTTACAACTAACTGAATTAAAAGATAAGACATTAAATCAATTAAGTGGTGGTCAATTACAACGTGTTCTTTTAGCAAAGTCTTTAATGAAAGACAGTGATTTATTATGTCTCGATGAACCATTTGTCGGTATTGATTTTAAAAGTGAAGAAATCATGATAAACATGCTTAGAAGATTAAAGTCAGAAGGAAAACTCATCATAATTGTTCATCATGATATTCAAAAAGCCAAACTATATTTCGATAGAATCATCCTCCTCAATCGAACTATTAAATTTTTTGGCACGGCATCTGAAGCATTAACAGAACACAATATTAAAGAAGTATTTCTAAAGGAAGGCGTTACACCATGATTAATGAATTTATCTCATCCCTAATACAATATAATTTCTTAAGTCGAGCGCTGATTACTGCTATTGTAGTTGGTGTTGTCTGTGGCATTGTAGGTAGCCTCATCATACTAAGAGGTTTGTCTTTAATGGGTGATGCTATGAGCCACGCTGTACTGCCTGGTGTTGCAATAAGTTACGTATTGAACATTCCGATGTTTATAGGTGCACTCATTACCGGTATGTTAACGAGCTTTTTGATTGGTTACATTGCCCAACACTCAAAAACTAAAAATGACGCAGCTATCGGTATTATCTTTACTGCATTCTTTTCCCTTGGAATTATTATCATAAGTCAAATTAACTCCTCTACTGATTTATATCATATTTTATTTGGGAACATACTAGCAGTAACTTCAAGTGCATTTTATACAACGAGCATAGTCAGTATAATTGTTATCGCTTGTGTCATATTATTTTACAAACCCTTGCATTTATCAACGTTTGACCCTATTGCAGCTAGAATGAGCGGTTTAAATGTAAAAGTCATTCATTATTTTGTCATGATGCTATTAGCGCTTGTAACAGTTGCTAGTTTACAAACAGTGGGCATTATACTTGTCGTTGCACTACTTATTACACCGAGTTCAGCTGCATTTTTAATCACAAAATCATTAAAATCAATGATGATTGTCGCAAGTGTTATCAGTGCAATATGTGCGGCCTGTGGCATGTATATAAGTTACCTTTATAACTTACCAAGTGGCGCGTGTATCGTATTAGTCTGCTGCTTAGTGTACATGATTACATTCACCATACATAAAATGAAATTAAAATTTGCTTAGGAGGTTAAACATGAAGAAATTATTTATGCCATTACTCGCTATCATTATTTTATTAAGTGCTTGTAATGCAACATCATCTAATGAAGACAAACATTTAAAAATTGTAACAACAAATTCAATATTAGCGGATATGACTAAAGAAGTGACAAAGTCTGATGCAAAAGTTACAAGCATCGTCCCTATCGGTCAAGACCCTCACGAATATGAAATTAAACCAAAAGACGTCAAAGCATTAACAGATGCAGATGTCATTATATATAATGGTTTTAACCTTGAAAGTGGAAATGGTTGGTTTGAAAAAGCATTAGAACAAGCAGGTAAAAAAGTCTCAGACAAAAATGTTATTCAAGCAACTGAAGACGTTACACCTATTTATTTAAAAGGTGGAGAAGGCAATAAAAATAAAATCGATCCACACGCTTGGTTAAGCATTGAAAATGGTATAAAATACGTCAATACAATTGAAAAACACTTAAGTGATATAGATAAAGATCACAGTAAACAATTTAAAGACAATGCTGAAAAATACACGAATAAACTAGATAAACTACATCATAAAATGATGACAGCATTCAATGATATTCCTGAAGATAAACGTGCTTTTATAACAAGTGAAGGGGCATTTAAATACTTCGCTAAAAGCTATCATATAACACCAGGATATATTTGGGAGATTAATACAGAAAAACAAGGTATACCAGATCAAATGAAGCAAGCCATTAAATTTGTGAAAGACCATGATCTAAAATCATTAGTCGTCGAAACAAGTGTTGATAAGAAAAGTATGCAAACATTAGCAGAAGAAACAAGCCTCAACATTAAAGATGAAGTATTCACAGATTCAATCGGTAAAAAAGATTCTAAAGGTAACTCATATTACAATATGATGGAACACAATGCAGAAGCTATTCATAATAGTATGAAATAATGAAAAAAGAGGCCGAGATTTAATCATCTCGGCCTCTTCTTTGTGTATATAACTTCCATTATCTCGAATTCTGGTAATTAGAACGCTGTAACTTCCATTATTCTGAATTGTGGTAGTTAGAATGCTGTAACTATCATTATTCCGAATTCTGGTAATTAGAACTCGTATCCTTAGAGACATTTCTCAGAATTCTGTCCCTAACGACACCCATAACATACACTTCTCAAATAAATTCTATTATTTTAATGTTGGATCATCTTTTTTCATGACTTGCTTATATTTACTAAATGTTTCTTTATCATTTTTAGAAAATGCCTCGTTCATCATTTGTCTTTTTTCGGCTCTTCTTCTTCTGTCTTTCTTTGTTTCTTTACGATCATACCTGAAGTTTAATGAAGTACCTTTTTTAGTAAATTCTTTCATATACATATATGATCCTGAATTATAAGCTGCTCTAATAATCATATGTCCTGCTACTGGAGATGTTAAATATAAGAACAGTATTGTTAATAATGTTCGGACACTAAAGTATTCTTGTGTCACTAAGAAATATATAAACACACCTGTCAAAGTAAGCAACACAGATAATGTAGAACTTTTAGTAGCGGCATGACTTCGAAGAAATGTATCTCTAAAGCGTACAATTCCTATCGCACTGATGAGCGCTGCTATTGAACCTAACAATATTGATAAAGCGGCAATTAAACTAACGATCTCGCTTAGATTCAAAGACACGACCCCCTTCTATGAAACGTGAAATACCTACTGTACTCAAGAAAGAAAGTATTGCGATAATCAAACTCGCTTCTAAATAACTGAATGTATCATAAATAATGCTTAATACCCCTACTACGGAAACTAAAATCGCACCGATTGCATCAAAAGCAATGACTCTATCCGCAGTAGTTGGACCTATGATCGTTCTGAGAAGTACGACAACAATGGAAATACCATATATAACAAGCGCTGTTTTGATAATTGCTAATATGATAAATGACATTATTTAAGCACCTCCCAGATTAGTTTTTCATATTTCTTAATTTGCTTCGTTAAAATTTCTTTTTCTTTATCTGAAATATCAATTGCATGTATAAAGAATCTCCTACCATCAGGTGAAAGTCTAAGCACAACAGAACCTGGTGTAAGCATAATAAGCAATGTTAACAATGTAATCGCCCAATCTTGTTTTAACGTTGTTTCATATGTTACAAGACCTGGATTAACTTTGTTTGTTTTAAATAAAATATAATTGATTGTTGTCATACTTGAAGTCACAAGTTGATAGTTATAAACACAAATAAACTTGAAGATTACCCAAACTTTTTTCAAGTAGAAGACATGTCCAAAGAATCTATGCATTAAATAAACAATAACGATACCAATGAGATATCCACCTACAAAGGTAGATAAATGAAATTTATCTTCATCTTGGAATAACGTCCATAAGAAGGCGATTAAAATATTTAATAACAACTGTGCCATTATTACTTCGCCTCCACTTCTACGTTTGGAATAATTTCTTTAATATATGACTGTTCATGTATGTTAAATTGTGCTGCTAATTCTGAAATATTCAATACATATTGTGATGCAATACCTAATACGATAGTAGCTACTGTTAATATGATCATCGCGTATAATTTATGTTTAGAAAGTGGAACCCTTTCAACTTTAGGAATATCGTTTCTACCGAAGTACATCACTAAGAATATTCTTAGTAAACTGTACATGGCGATGACACTTGTAATTACCATCACGATGACACCAATTGTATAACCATTATCTAAAGCACCTTTAATAATTAATAATTTCCCAGGAAATCCACTAAATGGTGGTACACCACCGATTGATAATATCGTGATAAAGAATATAATCCCTAAACTAGGATAATATTTAATTAATCCACCAAACTGATCATAATATCTCGTGCCTGATAATAATACGAAAGTACCTATGATTAAGAATAATAATGTTTTAATAATCATATCATGACTGACATAGAATATTGCCCCTGTAATACCATCACTATTATTTGCACTTAAACCGAGGACAGCAAATCCTATTGATAAAATAACTTGGTAAGCTGCAATCTTTTTAATATCTTTAAATCCTAATACACCGATACTGCCGATGATCATTGTGATGATAGCCATAATATATAATAGGAAATGTGTAACTTCTGGCTTTTCATCGAACATCAACACCATAACTCTTATCAATGCATAGACACCGACTTTAGTCATAAGGCTGGCAAACAATGCCGCTAATTCAGTGTTTAAAGCTGCATATGCTTTCGGCAACCACATAAACATTACTAAGGCTGCTTTACCACCAAAGACGAAAATCATAATAACTGCTACTAAAGTAACGGTCGTTGGTTGATTACTTTCAGTTATACGCATTGCGATGTGTCCAAAGTTCAACGTGCCTAACGTTCCATATAAGTATGCTACACCCATTAAGAAGAACCAAGAACTGACAACATTAATAACAACATAAATAACACTCGCTCTTAGTTGTTCGATAGATTGTCCAAGTGTTAATAATACAAATGATGCTAATAACATAATTTCAAACATAACGTATAAATTGAAGATATCTGCCGTTAAGAAACTTCCGTTAACACCTGTTAATAAAAATAGTATAAAAGATGGTAAGAAATATCTATTTGCTACTCTTTCTCGTTTACCAAAACCAAAATATATAATAACTGTTACAACAAAACAAGAAACAGATGTAAATAGAAGTGCTAATTCATCTCCGACAAACTGTATACCATATGGTGGTTGCCAATCTCCAAAGTTAATAACAAGTACTTTATTAAGACTAACTTCTATAAGTAGCCATACCGAGATGATTGTTGTAATTGATAAACTCGTTACCGCGATACGTCTTGTTAAAGCTAAACGTTCTTTAAAGAAGAACAATATTAATCCAGTAATTAAAGGTACGAGTAATGGTACTAATATTAAATTATTCATCTACATCTTCATCCTCACCGCGTAACGCCTCTATTCTATTTACTTTCGTCAACTTAAATGTTCTATATATAAGTACGAGTAAAAATGCTGTAACAGCAAAACCAATTACAATAGCTGTTAAGATCAATGCTTGAGGTAAAGGATCGACATAATCTTTACCTTCTCCATTAATAAGTGGAACATTCTTTCCACCAAACTCGCTCATGGATAAAATCATTAAGTTTGCTACGTGTGTATAAATTGCTGTACCAATAACAATTCGAATTAAGTTCTTAGACAAAATCATATATGTTCCTACAAATGTGAGTACGCCTATTATAATAACCAGTATTAAATTCAACTGTTATCACCACTTATCGCAAGCATGATTGTTACAACTGCCCCTACTACAGTAAGTAGTATGCCGAGCTCAAAAAGTGTAACGCTTGATAAATGAATCTCACCTAACAACGGCCATGTCATATAGCCATCCTCATGTGTTAACATCGGATGTCCAAAGAACATTGGAATAATACCTGTACCAATTGAAATGAGACATCCAATAATCGTAACTGCTCTAAAGTCTAATGGCATTGATTGAACGACTGTTTCCACATCAAAAGCTAAAAACATTAAGATAAAGGCTGAGCTAAAGACGAGTCCACCAATAAACCCACCACCTGGGTTATCGTGACCAGCAAGAAAAATATAAAATCCAAACGTCAATATTATGAATATAGCAATTTTGGATATCGTTTCTAATACAACATCATTTTCTTTCATTTGGCTCATCCTTTCTTATCTTAAATTCAACTAATGTAAATATACCTAATCCTGCAATTAATATAACGATTCCTTCAAGCATTGTATCTAACGCTCTAAAGTCTCCTAGAATACCGTTAACGATATTTTTAACACCTGCTAATTCGTATGCATTATCATAGTAGAATGAAATTTTGTCGAACAGGCTATCTTGTTGCATCATAATGACAAAGACCACAACAAATACTGCCATTAATAAAGCAATTGTTAATTTCACAATTTCACTGATAACGTTTGGTGTATCTTTCTGAACGTTTGGTAAATGATAGAACACTAATAAGAATAATACTGTCGTAATCGTTTCTATAACAAGTTGCGTTAAAGCTAAATCAGGTGCTTTCATAAATATGAATACGACCGCGATCGAATACCCGATGACACCATTTAAAATCGTCATTGTCATTCTTTCTCGTATAAACATTAACGCTGTTGCAGTAATCACTATATTAATTAATATAATGATTTCAAATGTTGTCGCTTCAGTAATATGGTAATAAGCAATATCATAAATACCGACTTGATAAATACCATATCCCATAATGACAAAGAAGATTACATAAATAATGTGTAAATATTGATTCAGTTTATTATTCATAATACCTTGAATTGAAAACGTACTGATACGATCTAATGCATCCATACCTTTTGTATATAGCGTATTGATTTCTAAGTTTTTAGAAATCTTACTATAAATAACATCCCATTTTGGCACGAGTATAAGAAGTGTCCCAATAATGTATATGCCAAGTGTTAAGAATAATTCTACTGTAAATCCGTGCCACGCTTTAATATGTGGTAAATGAGCCATAATCTCGCTATCGTGGAATATATCTCTTAATGCTGGACCAATTAAATATTCTCCTAATACATTCGGTACAAAGAAAATGATTGGAACAAACAATACAATAATCATTGGTGAGATTAATAACCCGCCGCCATCATGACGTGGTACTTTCGGTAATTGTTCTTTTTTAAGCTTACCGAAAAATGGTTCTTTAATGAGTTTAATACAATATACAAATGTAAATATACTGCCGACAAACCCAGCTAATATCATTACGGTAGACATCGTTTGATTAAAGATATCTGTGTGTCCTGTTTCTACTAAACTCGTAAAGAATTTCTCTTTACTTAAGAAACCATTAAATAACGGAATACCTGCCATAGATAGTGCACTGATTGTCATGACAACTGCTGTTATTGGCATGATTGTTCTTAATCCACCAAGCTTTTTAACATCTCTTGTTCCTGTTTCATGATCGATAATACCGACACCCATAAATAGAACACTTTTAAAAATCGCATGGTTAATTAAATGGAATAATGCTGCAAATAAACTCGCTAAAAAGATTTCGTTATCTGCTTTAAAATTACTATTTAATGCTAATAGCCCTAAACCGATCATCGTCATAATCATACCGAGCTGACTGATTGTTGAATAGGCAAGCATTGCTTTTAAATCTTTCTTATTAACTGCAAAGAATGAACCTACTAATAATGTCACTAAACCGATAGTAACAACTGTATAAACGACCCATGTACTTTGACCGATAATTGGTGTAAATCTTAATAATAAATATAATCCTGCTTTAACCATTGTTGCTGAATGTAAATAAGCACTGACAGGTGTTGGTGCTTCCATTGCATCTGGCAACCAAATATGAAATGGAAATTGTGCAGATTTCGTAAATGCTCCGAGTAAGATTAAAATGACTGCAAGTACAAACCATGGTGATTCATAAATTTTATCAATCATACCGACTTGTTCAGTAATTGTATTCGTACCCGTAATGCTGTATAGCAAAATCAATCCAACTAACATTGCCATACCGCCAAACACTGTAATTAAAAATGATTTCAAAGCACCGTCTTGACTCTTTCTACGTTGATACCAATATGAAATGAGCAAGAATGAAGAAATACTTGTTAACTCCCAAAATGTATATAACAATATCGTATTATTTGAAAGTACGACACCTAACATTGCTAACATAAACATTAACAAATACGTATAAAATCTTGGAAGATTCTCTTTTTCATGGGAAAGATAATAAATGGCATATAAGAAGACACCTGCACCGATTAATGAAATAAGTAGTGCAAAAATTAAAGATAAACCATCTAAACGTAAATCTAAATTAACATCTACAAGTGGAATCCACTCTTGGAAATAAGTAATACTTTGGCCAGCATATATCGTCTTAATTTGACTTAAGAAATATATGGAACTTAGAACTGGCGCAATTAAACTTAGCCATCCAGCAAATCGGCTAAACTTTGTATTCATCGTCATGAGCACGATCGACATCACAACGATAATCATTAAAAACAGCCATATTAAAGCCATACATTGACCCCTTTCTCTCTATATATTAAGTTCAATTGTCGTTTCTTTTTTTATTGTCGTGACATCAATGAATTTTAAAGTTTCTATTAACGATTGATGTCCGAGGTATTTTTGAATAATCGAAACAGATACCCCTGATTTGAAGGCATGATATGCAAAAGTCTTCCTTAACGAGTACAACCCGATATTCTTCAACCCTACTTCTTCAGCTGCAACATGTATAATTCGATAAGCTTGTTGTCTTGATAATTGTTTTTTTGTTTTGATGGACATAAACACAAAGTCATCTCTTTTTAATCCTTCTTCATAAATAAAAGTGGATAAACTCGATCTCAAATGTAACGGTATAACAACTTTAATTAAATCCTGTTCGTTATTTATCCAATCTTGCTTTATATCATTGTCCTCATCAAATAAATCTTGGACCGTTAAATTAAGTAGCTGGTTTACTTTCATACCCGTATGAATAGCTAAGCTAAACAATAAATAGTCTCGTTCACTATGTGATTTCAATACTTCATACATTGCTCTAATGTCATCTTTATTCTTAATTGGAGATACTTGTTGCATAAATTTGGTCCATCCTTCCTAATTAAGGTACATATTAATAATAATATATATTTGAGTAACATGAAAGTAATTTATACATTTTTTTGTCGTTTTTACATACTTATTTCGATATATAAAGTGAAAGGAGGTTTTACTTATGGAAACAGTTAAAGACATCAACATTATTTTATTGCATCAGTATTTAGATGAAGCTTCTAAAGTAAAAACTGTTCAACGTAAATTTAATGCAATTAATTTAAACGTTACACCCGAACAAGTTAAAACTTTTAAAGGCATTATCGAAACATTAAGTGACGAGAAATTTAAAGATGCATATATCGTCAAAACAATACAGATAGAAAATTAGTACTATCTAAAAAGATTTAGGAGGTGAAAATATGAAAAGAGTATTAGAATTAACATTTAAAACTTCTTTAGAGAAGACATTTACATTACAAATTCAAAATCCAAAAGCAGACTTATCAAGCGATATCGTAGAAGATGCGATGAATAAAATTATGAAGCTTAACTTATTTAACTTAAATAAAGGTGAGCTTGTATCAATCCATTCCGCACAATATATCGAGCGCAGCACACGACAATTGATTAAATAAGTATTCTATAGCTACAGAAAAGGCAAGGACATAAATTTTGTCCTTGCCTTTTTTCTTATATATCTTTAACGAGTGTTTCGTATTTTTCTTTATGTTCTGCATCCATAAAGTAGTAAACTTTTCTTTCGTCGAGATTACTTCTATATTTATCGATTAAACCTTTTCTATATAATTTTGCTAAGTTTGTACCTATATTAGAAGGTCTTGTTTTTAATTCTAAAAGCTTTCCACTTAGAATTTCTTTGATTGTAATTTCTTTTGCAGTGTATATTTCTTCTAAAATAATGAAATCAACGAGTGATAATTTCTTTTCATTTTTTAAAGTTGTCACTTTATTCTCATAGTCGATCATTTGTTGAATGGTTTTGTTGAATGTTTCTATCAAGTAAAGCCCTCCCAATTTAATTTTTCCCGATTTTTAATAGTTCACAATACACAAATTTCATTAATTATTATTTTAACGCGTTTTAAATTCATATTTTGATTAAATCGATTAACATATTTGATTTATTATGAAGTATCTTCTCCATTTTATTAAATTAGGTAACATTTACATACTATTTTTGATATCATATTGTTAAATAAAGAAATATATTGACAGATTTTGATGTTTTATTCCATAATTTGTCTTTATTGAGAGGTGATTATTTGTACAACTATAAGATTTCACTACATAAAGAAAGTATCATTAACCCGAAACTACTCGGCTATGGTGCTTTATGTTTTGTTTTAGAAGGTCATACAGAGGTTACATTAAATCATACGACTTATGAATTTAATGTCGGTGACCTATTCTATCTTCAAGATAACGATAATTATTTACCAATCATTAATAATGGATTGGTCGCTATACTTCATATCAGTTATGCGATGATGGAAAATTTAAGTGGAGAAGAAGCATTTGTCTTTAGGATTCCACGTACGACGAAGACTAATGAATTAGATAGATATAAACATGAAATTAAAGACTTATTTATTAGAGCAATTCTTGCAAACTTAACAAACGTTAAAATTAGATGCAGTAATTATGTTGTTGAGATTTATAAAATTATGTTTGAACGTTTTCAAGTGGATACTAAAAATTATGGTCATATTGAAATAGAACTCAGCAGTCTTATTTATAAAGTAAAACAATATATTGATCAAAATTATCACGAAAGATTATCACTTAATAGTGTCGCGAGTCATTTTTATATTTCTCCTGAACATTTATCTAGAGAATTCTCTAAACAAATGGGAACAACATTTATTCAATATTTAAAGGAAACAAGACTTTTTCAAGCGACGTACGCATTACTGTTCACGCAGTTTAAAACAGAACAAATCGCAAATAGTCATGGTTTTTCTAGTTATCATAACTTTAATAGACAATTTAAAGAACAATTTCATGTAACACCTAATCAATACCGTCTTCAATATAGACATCATAAAAAAGATAAAGAAAATGAAGTAATTTCTAAAGAGGAAAAAGCTTCATTGATTTCAAAATTACAAAAATTGATGCATAATAAATCGTTTGTTCATGAATATAAAAGGATGGCATTTAGTGATGTACCTTTTAAGACCCTCTCAGCAAATCATAAGACATATTTACATGTCGGTGGTGTTTATGATTTCTATACGCCTTTTCTTGGTGAAATTTTAGAAAATGTAGAGAAAATGACGGATACACCTATTATTGTTATTCATTGTTCAATGAAGACTTTCTTTAGTGAAGAACATCAAAATCATTATAAACAAAATTTAGCTTTTTGTTTAAGTATGTTTTCAGATACGAGAATCATACCAGCCATAAAAATATATGATATTGATTATGACGACGACAACTTTAAAAACAACTGGCATGAATTAATAGATGCCATTTACAATTATTTTTATAACAAGAATGGAGAAATCTACTTTGATGTAGATTATAGTGATATCTATCATGTTAAAAAGCAAATTAGAGAAACAAAGATGAAATTACCTGATATACATATTGGAATAAATGCGCCAAATCCATTTATGCATTTATATGAAGAATTAGAGATTGATTTTTCACAATATGAAGATATTGATGCTTTTGCATTAAGTTATAACTTTAACGACTTGTATAACTTAGATGAAATCAACAATTATGATATCGCAGACATTACAAAGCAACATACGAAACAACTTATTCAAAATATGGCTTATTTAAAGTCAAAAAATAAACATGTTATCCCAATGGAATGGAATATATTAAACGGTGATACGTATACCAGTAAAAGCTTTTATTTTAATGCGTCCATTATGTTAAAGCATTTAATGAGTATTACAAATTACATATCTGGTATAGGATTTTGGTTAATGGAAGAATCCTCTGCTAAATATTCATCCATTGAACAGCCTTTATCTTTATATTTAAAATATCACTGTAAAAGTCCAACGAATTATTTATTATCTATACTAAGTCATTTTAACGGTCATGAATTTTATGAAGGTCCAAACTATATTAAATTTGAAATTCATAATAAAATATTCTATTTATTATTTAACTATGAACTGTATCATCCACATGATATCAACTATCAAAATAATATCGGAATTATCTTATCTTATCGAGACATCCCATTCGATAAATTCAGAGTTACGAAAATTACTTTCGACCAAGACAATGGAAATATCTTTAAAGCGATTAGAAAGTTAGATCATACTCATGGTAATTTGGACTTCTTAAATACAGTATTATTAGATAGATATTGTTCGCCAGATATAGAAATGGCAGATTATAACACAAATAAAATTGATGAAACTTATTTCTTAAAAACGAACGCTGTCCAATTATTGATTGTACAAAATAGAGGATAGAAACACATAGTCAAACAAACTGATTAAAAATCCATAAAAAAACCTTGGGCATCGTTTTGCACTAACCCCATGATGTGGGAGTAAAATAAAAACACTTTCGTTGAATTCATATTAAAATGAATTTATACGGAGGTGTTTTTTCTATGAAAAGAGTGGCATATT
>NZ_JAJNIU010000034.1:0-20322 GCF_022386355.1 Mammaliicoccus sp. L-M44
TTGTTAAATTGTTTATATCTGAAATAGTTCATACAGAAGACTCCTTTTTGTTAAAATTATACTATAAATTCAACTTTGCAACAGAACCGTACTTAATCATATTGCGGGTATGGATGCTTTTGCATTGGGTCTAAGAGTTGCATCTAAAATGATTGAAGATGAATTCTTTGAAAAAATTGTAGAGAAGAAATATTCATCATTTGCAAGTGGTATCGGTAAGCAAATTGTCGAAGGCGAAGTATCATTTAAAGAATTAGAAAATCATGCTTTAAATTTAACAACAATAGACAATGAGTCTGATCATTTAGAAGTGATTAAATCAGAAATTAACCAATATATTTTAAACATTAATAATCAATAATTATTGAGCTGCATTCCTTCATTTTTCTAATAAATTTAGAAGAATTGATGGATAGCAGCTTTTTTATTTTGGCAGTATATTAAAAAATATTTCCATGGAAATGTATAATGAGGGGTAAAGTAATATAAGTTGATTAAAGGGGATGAGTTTGCTCTTGCTACTGACAGTTTCACGATAGATGAAATTGTAGACAGAATTAGTGACTTGATAGAAGAATCTGATGAAGTTTAAATACAACTAGAAATGAATATCTGTTTTTTAGTATTATTCATGTAATAGGAAGGAGTTTGGGTTAAATAATATAAAGATAATAAACAAGATACTTGTAAAGCGATTTAATTCTTGTACTTTATCACTAAGATTTAAATAGATAATGATAGGCTTTTTGTTTTTTTTTGATACAATGTCACAAAGGTCTTTTGAATAATCGAATTCTTTATTATTGATTTTATGTTTCTCTTTTCTAATCCCTTTACGATATCCATAGTTATTGAATGCTATTTTGTGATACTAATACCTAATTTTTGGTGTGTATAATTATAAATATCAGGAGTTGCCTGACAAATTTCATTGATTAAAAGATAAGTTGAATAATTGCAACAATGATTAAAATACTGATGATCCACTTTTGTACAAAACTAGGGACCTTTTTACCTAATTTTAAACCTAACGGAGCGAAAATAATACTCCCTATTATTAAAAATAACGCATCTTCTAAAGGAATATAACCTTGTATAAGTTTAATGATAAAGGCGCCAATTGAAGATATAAAAGCAATTACTATACTATTAGCAACTACCATATTCATTGGTAATTTGAATAAAACTAGCAATATAGGAATAATAATAAAAGCGCCGCCTGCTCCAACTATACCCGAAATGATACCAACGAAAAGACCAACAATAACTAATAATGGTTTGTTAAAGGAAGATTGATTTAAATTTGGTTTTACGTTAAAAAACATTAAAATTAATGCGATTAAAGCAATGATAATATATATCGCATTTACAAATGTAGCATTAAATAAATTTGCTATGAGTGCGCCTAACATGCTCCCTGTAATCATACCTCCACTCATATAAATAACTAATGGCGGGGAGAATTCTGTTTTTTTTCGCGCTTTTAATGACCCACTTAAAGTACTAAAAAAGACTTGACTGGAAGTAAGTCCTGAAGCGATGTATGCACTGTATGCAGGAACACCAAATAGTGGCGGTAATAATAAAATAGCTGGATAAATAATGATAGCACCACCGATACCTACTAGTCCCGAAATAAAGCCCCCGAATACCCCTATAAGTAACATCATAATAACAGTTGAAATATCCATTATTTACTTTTTACCAATAAGTTAACGGCTTCATTAATCAATTCTTCAGAATTTTCACCATTATCCTCTGCTGCCTTTACACATTCTATTAAATTTTCACTAATGATAATCCCCATCAAACGTTGGATTGAACTTTTTGATGCACTGATTTGAGTAATGACATCTTTACAATCTTTTTCTTCTTCCATCATTTTAATAACTCCATTGAGTTGACCTTGTATTCTATTAATACGATTAATCATTTTTTTATCATAATGCATAGTTATTCCCTCCACTTTTAATTGAATAAAGTCATAATAATAGATAGAAGCAAAAATGTCAAATACCCAATGGGGTATTTGACATGTTGTAAACAATCAGTTAATATACCCCTATAGGTATTTATTAGGAGGATATTATGAAACAATATAACGAAAAGCATATCAACAAATTCAGTAAACAAGAATTAGAAAAATTAGGTACACAAGGTCAACTGATTGACGTAAGAACAGAAGAAGAATATGAGCTAGCACACATAAATGGTGCGACATTACATCCTGTAGATAAGATTGAATCGTTCAATAAAGATAAAAACAAAACCTATTATATTCACTGTAAAAGTGGTAATAGAAGCACCAAAGCAAGTGAATATTTAGCTAAACAAGGCTATGATGTTGTAAATTTAGACGGTGGCTATAATGCTTATGAAGAACAAAATAATAATCACGATGCACAAGAAGAAAATACAAATGTAGAAATTAAAGCAGAGCGTAAACAATTTAACTATAGTGGTCTTCAATGTCCAGGTCCAATTGTAAATATCAGTAAAGAAATGGAAAATATTGAAGTAGGCGAACAAATAGAAGTTACAGTAACAGATACTGGATTCCTTAGTGATATTAAAAGCTGGGTAAAACAAACAGGACATACGTTAGTTAAACTTGATGAAAGTAATAATGGAATTAATGCTATCATTCAAAAAGAAAAACCAAAAGACTTACAAGTGAATCATACTTCTAAAGGTACGACAATTGTACTATTTAGTGGAGAGTTAGACAAAGCAGTGGCAGCAATGATTATTGCAAATGGAGCTAGAGCTGCAGGAAGAGATGTAACTATCTTCTTTACTTTTTGGGGACTTAACGCGTTGAAAAAAGAGCAAACAGTTAACGTTAAAAAGAAAGGCATTGCAAAAATGTTTGATTGGATGTTGCCGAAAACCCCTTTACGCATGCCGCTTTCTAAAATGAATATGTTTGGTTTAGGTAATATCATGATGCGCTATGTAATGAAGAAGAAAAATGTTGATTCATTACCATCGCTTATCAATCAAGCTATCGAACAAGATATCAAATTAATCGCTTGCACGATGAGCATGGATGTTATGGGAATTCAGAAAGAAGAGCTCAGAGACGAAGTTGAGTACGGTGGAGTAGGTACTTATATTGGTGATACAGAAAATGCGAATCATAATTTATTCATCTAATTAAATCTATTAAAAAAGGAGTTTTATCATGTTTTTTAAACAATTTTACGATAATCATTTATCTCAAGCATCTTATTTAGTTGGCTGTCAACGTACAGGAGAGGCAATAGTAATTGATCCTGTTCGTGATTTAACAAAATATATGGAAGTTGCAGATAGCGAAGGTTTTAAAATTACACAAGCTGCAGAAACACATATTCACGCTGATTTTGCTTCTGGAATTCGGGACGTGGCAGAACGTTTAAACGCCAATATATATGTATCTGGCGAAGGTGATGAACAGTTAAGTTATAAAAATATGCCCGAACATACAAATTTTGTTAAAAATCAAGATATTATTCAAGTAGGTAATATTAAATTAGAAGTCTTGCATACACCTGGTCATACCCCAGAGAGTATTAGTTTCTTACTCACAGATGAAGGTGGCGGCTCAAGTGTTCCAATGGGTTTATTTAGTGGTGACTTTATTTTTGTTGGTGATATCGGTAGACCTGATTTACTAGAAAAATCAGTACAAATGGAAGGTACTACAGAGATTGGTGCAAAACAGATGTATCATTCTATAGAAGGTGTTAAAGATTTACCAGATTATATTCAAATATGGCCTGGACACGGTGCTGGCAGCCCATGTGGTAAAGCATTAGGTGCTATACCAATGTCTACGCTAGGTTACGAAAAAATAAATAACTGGGCATTTAATGTGATAGATGAATCTAAATTTGTTGAAACGTTAACATCAAATCAACCAGCGCCACCCCATCACTTTGCACAGATGAAAAAAATTAATCAGTTTGGTATGAACATGTATCAACCATACAATGTTTTTCCTAGTTTAGATAATGTAAGAATAGCCTTTGATCTTCGTAGTAAAGAAGACTTTCATGGCGGTCATACTGAAGGTACAATCAATATTCCTTACAACAAAAACTTCATTAACCAAATCGGTTGGTATTTAGACTATGAAAACAGTATAGATTTAATTGGTGATAAATCTACCGTTGAGCAAGCAACACATACTTTACAATTAATTGGTTTTGATAATGTAGCAGGTTATCGTTTACCAAAATCAGAAATTTTAACCCAATCCATCCATAGCGTTGATATGACTGGTAAAGAAGAATATATACTTGACGTACGTAATTATGAAGAGTGGAATAATGGGCACTTAGATCAAGCAGTCAATATTCCGCATGGTAAATTATTAAATGAAAATATTCCATTTAATAAAGAAGATAAAATATATGTACATTGTCAGTCAGGTGTTAGAAGTTCAATAGCAGTGGGTATATTAGAAAACAAAGGCTATGAAAATGTCGTGAATATTAGAGAAGGCTATCAAGATTTCCCAGAATCATTAAAATAATTTAAAGATGTGGAAAAGTGAGTAATCCTATCAAATTGTTATTGTAAGACAATCAGATATTATAATACCACCAAGATTATTTAGAATAAATAGAAGTTTAAAAGAAATATAGATATGATTCCTAATTAGTCATAATAGCAATAGATTTATAAAATTAATATAAACCCCTTTCTAGTGGAAATGTAGTGAGCCCAATAAGTTTTACTTTTTGGGCTCACTACATAATTAATGGTTTTTACTATCTTTTACATTGAGATAAGATACTATAATTACACGAAATCAATTATTTTAATTTATAATGGTTACTTTAATAACTATACTTATAAAATTTATTCTTTGATTATGAATGAGAAAGATTAGTAAAACATTATACCTATTATAATGCCTATTAGCACAATAGACCAGGAAGGTAATTTATAATAAACCAGGAATACGAATAATGAGCTAGCTAGAACAAAATCTAATTCTGATTTAATAGTTGAAGCCCAAATCGGATTATAAAATGCAGCGATAAGAATACCTACTACACCCGCGCTTATACCTTTTAAAAAACCTTCAGCATAAGTGTTAGATTTAATATTATCCCAAAATGGTAACACTCCAAATAATAATAGAAATGCTGGTAGGAATATAGCGACAGTAGCCAAAATTCCTCCTCCAATACCTTCTATAGACATGCCAATATATGAAGCGAACGTAAATAATGGTCCAGGTACAGCTTGAGCAGCAGCATAACCCGTTATGAAGCTATCAGGTGATATTAAACCTTGTGGTACAAACTCATTTTCTAATAAAGGTAATACGACATGACCACCTCCAAACACTAAAGAACCAGATCTATAAAAACTATCGAACATTCTAAGCCATAAATTATTCGTCATAGAACTAACTATAGGCAATACAGTTAATAGTAAAAAAAATAATGAAATTGAAATAAAACCTAACATTTTAGGTAATTTAAATGTCTTCACTCTTAAATAATTTTTATCTGTAGAGGTTTCTTTTAAAAAGATAAGACCATATATACCAGTGATAGATAATGCGATTACTTGAATATAAAGATTATCGATTGTTAGAGATAATATAAGAACAAATAATGCCAATGTAATGGTACTTTTAGTATTAGTTAATTTTTTACCCATACCTATTACGGCTTGGGCAACAATGGCAACAGCTACTAGTTTTAATCCTTGCATCCAAGTTAAACTTGAATCATTGTTAATAATTAATGCTGAAAAAACCATAAGTATAATCACAGAAGGAAGTGTAAAACCAATAAAAGAAATAATTCCTCCCAGAATTCCTCCTCTAATAGTTCCTATACCAATACCAACTTGGCTGCTTGCAGGTCCAGGTAAAAACTGGCATAGCGCTACTAAATCTGAGTATTCTTTTTCATCAAGCCATTTTCTTTTCTTAACATACTCATCATAAAAATAACCTAAGTGGGCAGTTGGTCCTCCAAATGATAGTAATCCAAGTTTTAATGCAACAAAAAATATATTTATATATTTATACATAAAAACTCCTTGTATTTAGTTGATTAATTTTTTACTTAGCTATTAAATTCTTTAATTTTTTTGCCAATTTCATCTCTAACACGTTGGAATTCTGACCATTCTTTACCTGCTGGATCCTCAAAGCCCCAATGCTCTTTTTTAACGTTTGGTGGTAAAATAGGGCAATTATCGTCTGCATCACTACATAACGTTACGACCAAATCTGATTGTTTTAAAATATCATTATCAATCAAGTCTGATGTATGGTTTGATATATCAATATCTACTTCTTTCATAGCTTCTATTGCTTTAGGATTCACACCATGTGTTTCAATACCAGCAGAATAGACATTCCAATCTTCACCCAATATTTCCTTTCCCCAACCTTCAGCCATTTGGCTACGACAAGAGTTTCCTGTACATATAAAATAAATTGTTTTCTTATCCATAATTAAAGCCTCTTTTCTTAAAATATGATTAGTGTAAGGTATAAACCTAAGAGTGTTACAAATAGGACTGGAATAGTAATGATAATTCCAGTTTTAAAGTATGTTCCCCAAGAAATTTTTACTCTTTTTTGTGTTAAAACATGAAGCCACAATAATGTAGCTAACGAACCAATTGGCGTAATTTTAGGGCCTAAATCAGAACCTATAACATTCGCATAAATCATACCTTCTTTTAATATACCTGTAGCACTAGATTGGCCAATTGCGATTGCATCTATTAATACAGTAGGCATATTATTCATAATGGAAGATAAAAATGCTGATATAAAGCCCATGCCCATAACACTACTGAATAATCCAAGACTTGAAATATTGGATAATACATCAGCTAAAATAGTTGTGATTCCTACATTTTTCAATCCAAATACAACTAAGTACATACCAATGGAGAACAAAACGATATTCCACGGCGCGCCTTTAATGACTTGTTTTGTATGAACTGCTTTAGATTTATGAGCTAACAGAACAAAGATAAAAGCGATAATACCAGCAATAATTGATACAGGAATTTGGATAAACTCACTAACAAGATATCCAACGAGTAGTACGGCTAATACTACCCAAGAAATCTTAAATAATTTAGGATCTTTAATTGCACTTTTAGGATCTGATAGGTTTTCTGTATCGAACGTTTTAGGTATGGATGTTCTGAAATATACCCATAAGACGAGAATACTGGCAATTAGAGAGAATATATTAGGTATAATCATTCGACTAAAATATTCAATAAATCCAATATTAAAGTAATCTGCAGAAACAATATTCACTAAGTTACTTACAATTAAAGGTAGTGATGTCGTATCAGCGATGAAACCACTGGCAATTATAAAAGGAAAAATCACTTTTTTATTAAATCCTAGATTCCTTACCATCGCTAATACAATAGGCGTTAAGATTAAAGCAGCCCCATCATTTGCAAAAAATGCTGCTACAACTGACCCTAATAACATAATAAAAACAAACATTTTTAAGCCGTTACCGTTTGACGCTTTGACCATATGTATCGCGGACCATTCAAAAAATCCAATTTCATCTAATATTAATGAAATAAGAATAACAGCTACAAAGGTTAAAGTAGCATTCCAAACAATCCCTGTTACTTCTATTACATCTGAAAAACTTACGACCCCTGTAATAATCGCAACGACAGCTCCAATTAAAGCTGTAATACCAATATCTAAACCTTTCGGTTGCCATATCACAAAGAGTAAAGTTAAAAGAAAAATCACAATTGCTAATATTGTCATCAACACTCACCTTGTTTCATACTTTTACATACACATCGTTCATTAGATGTATTAATAAGATTTAAATTGTGATTAACATCATCTAAAATTTCATGATTAAGTCGATACATATGTTTATTACCTTCTTTTCGTGAAAGAACTAATTGCTTATCGACTAATGACTTCATATGATGACTTAGGGTAGGTTGTGAAAATTGAAAATGTTCAAGTAAGTCACAAGCACATAGTTCACCACATGAAAGTAAATCTATTATTTCTAACCTGCTTGGATCAGATAAAACTTTTAATATAGTAGATAGTTCTTGATAAGACATAACCATACCTCCCTTTCGCTATATAGATTAACATCTATATAGATGATTGTCTATATTATTTATTCCGTGGATCTATAGTATTGGAGAATGAGAAAAATGCAGTCTGACTATCTGTTAAGTGGAGTGGCATCATTCGCTCTACAACCAACCAAAAAACCGGCCGATCCTGTAGCTCACTGCTACGAATCGACCGGTTATTTTTTATATGATTTGATTATTCCATTAAGTAACTGTCTTCGGCGCGTTTGATTGTTTTCTTTTTCCATGGGTCGAGGATTGGTTTAACGATAAATCCTATTGTGAATATGACAACGCCGAATAATACAAGACAAATGAGATTGTATATGAGTATTTCTGGTACGACGCCTCCAACCGCTTCTCTTAAAGCATCTACGGCATAAGTAAACGGCAAATATGGATGTATGGCTTGGAAGAATTTTGGTGTGACTTGTATTGGGAATGTTCCGCCTCCGCCTGCTATTTGTAGTACCATAATGACAATTGCTAATGCTTTACCTACGTTGCCGAATAGGGACACTAATGTATAGACAATGCTTATAAATACAATTGAAACGAGTACGGATAATAGTATAAATAATAATCTATTATCAATAGCTGCGCCTAAAATAAACATATCTCCTAGTGACACGATAATCGACTGTATGACACCTATTATGATGAATATAAAGCTCTTTCCAACGAATGTTTCTCGCAATGAATATTTCTGTTTAATTTCTTGATTTTTAATATCTGTTGTTAATAAGTTAGATAATAGTAAAGCGCCTACCCAAATGGCTAAAGATGTATAGAATGGTGTACTTGCTGTTCCATAGTTTGGCACACTAAATAGTGATTCTTCTTTTAATTCTATTGGGTGTGCGATAATATCTGCTTGTTTCTTTAAATCATTTTTCAATAATTTAATCAGCTCGTGAACTGTATCATCTTTATCTATTTCTCTAACTTTCTTCGCTGCTTTCTTAATATCTTCTTCAATACCTGGTAAATCATTTCGCGCAAATTCTGCTAAGTCATGAATTTCTTTTTGAGCTTCTGGTAAGTTGTCGTCTATTAATTGAACAGCGCGATCGTATTTATCAATCATTGTCGGTAAATCATTATTTGAGAACTGTGCGAGCTTTTTAACTTCTGATTGAACATTTGGTAGTTCATTTTCAACGTAATAAGCACCTTTACCAACTTGCTCTTTAAATTTAGGGAAGTTTGTTTGAGCTACTTCATTAATATTATTAAACTTTCTTTCAAGTTCAGGTAATTCATTGTTGATGCTGACTAATAAATCATGACCATTTTGTAAGGAACTTTTCCCAGTTTGAATCACATTATCAATCATGTTCATAGAACTTCTAATCTTCGAGATATCATCTATACCTTTAGTTAACGCTTGATCGATTTGGTTAACGCCTTCCATTAAAGTCGTCTTAAAATCACTGCTCGTATATTTCAATAAATTGTCTAGAGATACGAGATTAGAATCTATTAATTTATCTAATGCTAATACTTCTTCTTTGCCAGATTTGCCATTATTTAAAGCATTAATCAGATTGCTTTGGCCATTTATAACACTTTGTAAATCTTTATTAGCTGATTCAAATTGTGAAATGGCTGATGAAGTATCAATACCTTCAGAATTCTGAAGTTCATTTAAAATATCAATCATAGAATTATTAAAAGCGACACCTTGTTTTAAACGTGATTGATTGTTTTTCACAGTGTCTGCAAGTTGTTTACTGTCTTGACTCATTAAGATACTTTGATTGATAGCTTGCATACTTTCTAAATCTTTTTTATTCATAGTTGCTTGTTCGTTACTATAGTCTGCGAGGGCTGTTAAAGATTCGCTCAGTGCAGATTTCATTTCATTTAATTCTTGATCAGTTAATACGTTTTTAGAAGCTTGGTCATTCTCTTCTTTATGAGTATCTTCTTCATCGTAAGCTTGTTGAGTTGTTACGATATCATTTTCTTTATCTTGATCTTCAGTTGATGCTTTTTCTTCTGTTTCTTCTTTAGAAGTGTCTGCTTGTTCTTTATCACTTTCTTGTTCTTCAGCATTTTGTTCAGTCTGATTGTCTGCTTTGTTTTCTTCTTCTGACGACTGTTGAGGTTCTTCCGTACTTTGTTCAGGTTTTGCTTTGTTATCCTTAGTGTCTTTCTTTTCTTTATCTTGATCATCTTTCAGTTTTTCGTTCGCTTTTTCAGTTTTTTTCTGAGCTTTTTTAGCATCTGCTTCATACTGATCTAATTTACGATTTAATTCAGGTAAGTATTGCTCTGCTTTATTGATAGCTGCTAATGCTTTTTCAGTTGCTTCAATACCTTGAGGCACGCCTTTATTGATTTTAGGAAATTGTTGTTGTATTTTATTCGCTTTTGCTAACGCACTTTCGATTTCAGGCATTTTGGCATTAAGCTTCGTAATTAATTGAGCAGCTTGATTAATGTCACCCATTTTACTGTTTACTTCATTAATTTTTGTTACGCCTTCATTAATGTCGCCTTTGTAATTTCCTAGCGCTTCGAATTCATCTTTATACTTCGTAATGTCATCTTGATGTTCATCAATTTCAATGACTTTCTCTTTGAATTCTTCTATTTTAGGAAGATTATCTTCAGCAGTATATACAGCATTTTTAATTTTGCTTAAAGTAGGTAATTCATTTTCAAGATCTAAACCAACTTGATTCGCTTCTTTTAATAATGCTTGCGTTGCATTCTCGCCAAACTCTTTATTTAAAGAATCTACAATGGATGATGCACCAGCGTTTGTCATTTTAGGTGCAATCGCATTTAATTTTTCATTTACTTTGTAATCAATAACGGCTTTCTTCGGTTTCTTATGATAGATACTCGTGACTTCATCAGAAAAAGTCTTATGTAAATATATAGAGGAATAATAATCACCTTTTTCAACACCATCGTCAGCCTTCTTACGATTCACAAATTCCCATCCGAATTTATCGTTCTTCTTCAATTGTTCAACTAATTGGTCACCAACATTAATATGCTTACCTTCAACCTTAGCACCCTTATCTTCATTCACGACCGCAATTTTAATACCTTGCGTATTGTTGTAAGGATCCCATGTAGAACTTAAATTAAACCACGCATAGAATGATGGCAAAATAGAAAGACCTAATAATAATATAATCACAAACGGCACACGTCTGATATTTTTAATATCTTCAATAAAAATTTCAAATGGTTTCTTCAAAATCTTAACTCCTTATCCATTAGTACATGACATGTACTATAAATATCAATACCGCTATCATACCCCATGTTCAAAATCAATTCAATCCCCTTTTATTATATCAGTATATTTATAAAGGCTAATATATGACTAAAATAGCATTTTATAGATATATCAGTATATTAAAATAGAAAATATTTCTATTTTTGGATATTGATAAAAAGGTCTTTTATTCATGAACATCAGAGCATAACTGCCTCGTTAAGCTAAAATCTTGTCTTAAAGATACGCTAGGTTTAAACTGTATCAAACTAATTGAAAATGGATAAAGTTTAATAATGAAAGGAAGTTGTTTGAATAATGTCATCTTTAAAACTTACAGATGCGACACCTATTGTTTCTATGAAACGAATCATGTTATCTAGACCAGAAAGAGGATTAGATTTATCTATAAAAGTTTCGGCACCGTCTATTGGAGATAATTTGCCAGTCATTATCTTTGCTCATGGTTTTGGTTCTTCTCAAGATGCACATGAACCTTTAGCAGATTTTTGGGCTTCGCATGGTTTTGTAGTGATACAACCTACTTTTCTTGATTCTAGAAAGATTCAACTTGAGGCTGATGATCCAAGGATAGAATCGTTATGGAGAATAAGAGTAGATGATATGAAATGTATTCTGGATAATCTTAATGAAATTGAATCGATTGTACCTGGATTAGAAGGGCGTTTGAATCATGACCAAATTGTTACTGCTGGGCATTCATTTGGAGGTCAGACTGCCGGTAATTTATTAGGTTTACAAGTAATGGATCCAGTAACTTATGAAAGCGAAGACTTATCTGATAGTAGAGTTAAAGGAGGCGTGCTTCTCGCAACAGCGGGTGAAGGTGGCGATAAGTTATCTCAATTTGCAGTCGATAACTTTACGTTTTTAAATCCAACATTCGAGCATATGACAAATCCAACACTTATAGTTGCAGGTGATCAAGACCATTCACCACTTACTGTGAATGGGCCAGAGTGGATGACAGAGCCTTATTATAAAAGTCCAGGGAATAAAAGTTTATTAAATTTATTCGGAGCTGAACATTCACTCGGAGGTATTCCAGGGTATGACGCTAAAGAAACAACAGACGATAACCCATCAAGAGTCCAATTAATACAACACGCGACTTGGGCTTATTTCCGTTATGTTCTAGATATTGAAGCGGATAGCTGGTTAGCAATTAGTAATGAATATAAAGACAATCAAGAGTTAGGAATAATAATTTCTAAAAAGAAGCATAAATTAAGTGATTAGCGAAGCAATTTACAATGGTAAATATGCTTCGCTATTTTTTACTTTAATAGACAATCCAAAATATTTATTAAATTTAAGATTTTCTGTTTTTGGATATCAAAAAAATCTTTCAAAGAAAGAAGTATTGTTGATTTATATAATTATCATTAAAAAATAAAAATAAATTTATTAATCTTTTTTGATTAACAGACTTTTTACATATTTGTAAGAAAGTAAGGGTATTAAATGATAAAAATTTGAAAAAATGAAAGTATAAATGAATTTTTATAGTGTAATTTCATATAGTTGTGCTAAACTCAAGTTGACAAATAAATAAGGGGAGTGTTATGTTATGAAATTTTGTCCAGAGTGTGGGTTTAAGTTAATAGAAAATGCTAAATTTTGTCCGGAATGTGGATTTAAAATCGAGAGTATTGCAATTGAAGAGCCTATGATTATTGAAAGTGAAAAGACTAAAGTGAATTCAGACGAATATATAAAGACATCGCTAAATAATACGAATTTATCGAATGTTAGCGTAACACCGGACATTTCAGAAAAGAAATTGGTTAATGCATCTGTGAGTATTGCAAATAATATTGATCCTAATACCATTATTGGATTGATCGATACGAGTATGTTGTCTAATGGTAAAGCAGGAGTTGTATTTACTGGTTCAGAAATGTACTTAAAAAATAATTTAGATAATAGTAAAAGAATTCCTTTCAAAAATATTTTAGATGTGGAATATGATAGCGAAAGAAATGTTACTAATAGGGGAAAAATAATAGAATATCAAAAAGTGACTCTTAATTATCAAAACGGGGAGTCGTTAGAATTTAGTTCGCAACAATATGATAAAGAAATTCCATATAAGTTGTTGAATAATATATTAACTAATTTTAATGATAATGTAGATGTTATTACCTCTAAAAATCAGGTATTAAAATTAAGTCAAATGTCCACATCAATTATAATGTTATATTTTAGAATAGTAATCGCATATTTAAAAGACGATGATGGGATAATTGATAGTAGGGAATATAAAGAATTAGTTAGTTTGATGACAAAAGTAAAAGTAACTAAGGAAGTTGCAAAAGAATTAAGAGAGTATAGATTTGATAACAAAGAAGATAAAACAATCGAAGAATTAATAGATGAATTGAAATTTCATATCAATGAAGAAAACTTGTCTGAAATAGCTATTGAGCAATCTTTAGGTATGGATATACTAGGTATGAATTTAGATAAATTGGATAATGTTCAACAAGATGAAGTTTTAGTTAGAATGTTGAATCGATTAAATATTACAGATAAACAATTGAAGTTCTCTATACGAAAAATAGAAGCTGAAAAAGAAATAATTGAGAATAAAATGACAGATAGTCAAATTAAGGATGTTGCAAAAGAATTAATGGCATTAGGAAGTGGTGCCGGAATTTCTATAGGAGCATTTGCTGTTATAGGTACAGCTGGTATTGGTTTAGGAGGCGCATTAATACTCGCTTCTGCAGGTTTTGGAGTATACAGAGGAATTAAGTACTTTTCAGGAACAGGACAATTAGAAAAATACGGAATAAGAATTCAAACTTTAAACGATAGAATTAATCAACTTAGAATTGCAAACTCTTATATCATAGAAGACATTAATTGGTTAAGTGATAAGTCTGTAACATTTGCTAAAAAATTAAGAGAGTCAAATGAGCTGAGTGAAGAATTATATAAAGAACTTGAACATATAATTTCACAAAATCAGTCGTTAGCTGATGCAGGTAATTTAATTGAAGATGAAGAAAATTATTCTGAGTATGAATTGTATATTACTCATATGCCTGAAACATTAAATATTGGAAAATATAACGAGCTATTATCTAAGAATATAAATAAAGTATATTTTGATGAAGTTATTAAAGAAGTTTATATAATTGAGGGCGATCTTGATAATACAGTTGAAGAAGTGGAACCTACTTTGAGAGAAGATATGTCATTAGATGAATTAAAACAAGCTTACCAAGTATTGGAACAAATAGGTTATTATGATACTAAATCTTCAAGCATCGCTCAAGGTAAGTCTTTAGCTAAAAAAGGATTCTCAGGTCTGAAAAAGTCATTATTAAATGGTGATAAAAATGACTAGAAAACAAAATCAAGAAAAGCGTGAACTAAAAAATGCAGCTGAAAAATTATTAGTTGATTATGAACTTCGAAATAGAGCCAGTGATAACTTAGAAAAAGCAAGTTATAACATACAAAAAATGGAAGACAATGTTGATCAACAAATTAAAATAAAAAAAGATTTACTAAATAATTTAAAGAAGAGAAGAACTAGTAATAATAATTTTTCAAGTATACAAAGCGACTTTATAAATAAAGACTTAAGAAATAAATTAAGAGATGCACAATCTTATACGTCGAAAAATCAAGATTTAATAGAAATCAATAATATTAATACAATCGATATTGATAGAGATGATTTTGATTCAGTTGAATATAATAAAGAATTTGCTGAAAAAGAAAATATTAATTTAGATAGTCCATTTTTAAATCTATATAGTAAGAATGAACAAGTACAAGTTGCGGAACAAATGATACAAAAATTTGATTTACTTAAACTAGACAGTGATGATTACTTGTTTGCAGCTTCTGCAGGTTTAATAGCTGGATTTGTAGATACTATTTTTGTAGGAACTATAGGCAAAGGTAAAGATGCCAAAGGTTTACAAAAAATGGTAGATAAGGGTGCAGAAGAATTAGTGAAAAAATATGCGTTACATGAAAAAATAGCAAAGTTAAATAAACAAAAGAAGAAAGCTAATTCACAAGATGCAATAAATAAAATCAATAGTAAAATAAAAAATTTAAAAGAAAACAAAACAAATATTGACATAAAATCTAGTATTAGATATTTAGAAAAGAATCATAGTGTAGGCTATGATACAGCAGACTCGATAAATATTGTTGGTATGGTTGGTAAGATGTCACCTGATAACCATCATTTACTATCAATAGCTCATGAACCTAGCTTATTAGGTTTAATTGTTGGAATAAGGGATCAACTTACAGGTACTTCAACTTTTATGACTAAAGAGGGTAAAATTATAAATATAGCCTCACAGAATAAAAATAAAGAATTAACAGGAAATATATTTGAACAAATCATACAAGCAACTGATAATTGGTTTGGTCATATTATGAGTGATATATCTGGAAGTAGTGGATCTAAAGGAAGAGGAAGTGGATTACCAGTTCCAGGTTGGTCTTCTTTACAAAAATTACAGTTTGGAAATATTAAATTAAAAACTAATAAAAAAGATACGTACACATTTGCAGAAGTATCTGAATGGATGTTTAAGAATGGATATGATGTCAGAGCTTTTACGGCAGAATTAATACCAGTTTTAATTTATGAAACACTTATAAGGCTTTATTGGATTTATAAGCAACATCTATATTACGGAAAAAGTTTAAAAGATAGTTTTCCAATTGCTAACAATAGAGAACTAGCGAGATTATTGTTAATAGGTGCATCAACTTTTTCAACAATAGATGTAGCACATGGAATGATAAAATCTGGTCAAAAAGGTGGCGTTCAACCATTAGGAGTAGCAACTTTTATAATGACAGTGAACAAACCTGGATTATTAGATTTAGGATTTAGGAGTTATCAAAATGTACGTATGGAGTTAGAACATAGAAAAACTGTTGAGCGCATTATGGATGAAGATATTGTTGTAGAGTATAATCGCGTGATGTCTTCTGGAAATATTTTCGAGTAGCGTGATGTGAAATTTAAGGAACTAAATATATTAACAAATAAAAGGAGAAATTTATGACAAAAACTACAGAAATTAACTTTCTTCAACCAGGAATATCACAAATTAGAAAAAGCATCAAAGGTATAGATGATAGTTATAATAATGAATGGGATATTTTAGCTGAGCTACTTCAAAACTCAGTAGATGCTATTAGGCTGAAATACGATGAAAATAAAGAAGGAGATTATAAGGGGAAAATCGATATTTATATAAACTCTGCAAAAAATGTGATTTCTATTAAAGATAATGGTATTGGTATAGACTATAAAGAATTGCCTTATTTACTAAGACCATTTTCTTCTGGGAAAGAAATAGAACCGAAAACAGTAGGGGAAAAAGGAGTAGGATTAACCTTTGCTTTATTTAGTTCGAATTTATTTGAAATTAAAACAGGAAATAAAAAAGGGTGTTGTAGAGCAGAAGTAAAGGATGCGTTAAATTGGAAAGAAGGAATAGATGATAAAGATTTAACTATGGAAATAAGTGAAATTGATGAAAAAATTAATGGAACTATTATAACTTTAAGTTTTATGAAGGATTTAGAGATTTTTGATTTAAATAATGAACAGATGAAATATTTAATAAGGACTAAAACAGCTATTGGTAATACTGCTAAAATATGGAAAGATGATATAGATATTGAAGTTAATTATGAATTTGTAGATAATCAAAATATGTATAATAACGAAGTATTACCGTTTGAATACTTTAATATTATCGATAAATTATCAACTCACGATAAAATTAGTTTAGTGGAATTTTTTGAGTATAGCAAAGATGCAATGAGGTCGGATAGAGATAAAAGGACAGTTTTAAAAGATAAAGTAGTGTATAAAAAAGACACTTTAAGGCATTCTGGTAATAGATTAATACATTATATTGCATACTTTATACCAAATCGCAATGCTTGGGAAAAGCTAAACATTTCTTATGGATTATTACCCAAAGATATGGATGAAGGAAGTCTGAATAATCATTTAGAAAAATATTATTATGCACGTCTAGACTCAGGTATTTATACTGCTGTTAAAGGTATGCCTACAGGTATAGGGTTAAACCATCCATCAACAGGAAATGCAGGATATTGGCCAAATATGTTTATTTTATTCCAAGATGATAAATTAGCATTTGATATAGGAAGAAAGTCTATACATGGCCAACAACAAAATATATTAAAAAAATATGCAAAAGATATTTTTAATGAATTCACTAAGGTCATGTCGAGGTATGGAGCCCGTAGTTTTAATGCTGAAGAAAGAAATTGGGATAGAGATAACATATTTGAATCTGTGAATTCTATGCGCATGTTAGATAAAAATTTAAAAAGAAATACAGCTTTTGAAAAAATACCTAATAAGCAAGAAGCTCAAGTAAGTGCGATGTTTTATGAACAAATTGGACGTGGCAATATAAAAGGCTTAGATCTTTATACTACTGGATATAAAGGAAAATATGATTTATATGCTAGAATTCAAGGTAAAGGTAATGTTGTAATTGAATTTAAGTCTGAATTACGAAATATACGAAAAGATTTTAGTGATGAACAAAAACTTTTTGATGAAATCGATTGTATTGTATGTTGGGATGTAACAGAAGCAGATAAAGATAAATTTCATGAATTGGGAATTAGTATAACAGAATTAAAAAGTTCAAGTATGTTTTCATCAGAACCAGAAATTTTCCCTAATGCTACTCACAAATTAGAGTTGTCAGGTTTTACTAAACCGATTTATGTAATTGATATGAAAATAGTACTTAATAAATTATCCTAATAAATATAAATCAAATATATTGATTGTAAAATTACCTTACTGCATTTACAGTTATTATTTTTCCTATCAACCGTAAGTATTGTGTATTTTCTAAACCTTATAATAGAAAACTAATGTATAATCATAGATTAGTTTAGGTAATATTATTCAATATACACCATTTATAAAAGCACGAAATACTGATCTTACAAAAGAACTTTAATATATAAGAATAAATGAAATGGCGAAGCAATTTACGAGGGTAAATATACTTCGCTATTTTTGTACTTTAAAACATGATCCAAAAATTTATTAAATATAATAGTTTCTATATTTGGATATTAACAAAAGGATTTCAATGACTACAGATGTCATGTCTGCATTGAAAGAGGGTGGAGTGAATGTCTATTAGTAATTGAATCAATATATGGAATATTAGGTAATGTTAGATATTAAAAGTGATATATTATAAAGTTAGAATCATTTTGAATTAATAAATATTAAAATTTAGGTATTGAACGTAAGTAATTAAGAACGATTAAAAGAACTGGTGAGAATAAGTTTTTTGACGCTATTAAATAGAAGGTATTTGCGAAGAGATTCTAAAATTTTATTTGATAAATTTAGTGGGTAATATAATTAAAAACTATAGTATAGACTGATAAAAATAAAATATTAAGTAGCTGTAAAGAGGTATTAAATAGTAGTATTCAATTAAACTTTTAATGAAGTAGTATTATATGATGGAAAAGATATGATCTGTTTTAAATAATACTTTACTTTAAAATTATGAATAACCATATAAAGAAATATTGATTAAAATTTATTCTCTATTTGTGTGTAATAAAATAGACTGTTTTAGTGACACTGGCTCTTTTAAATAAGTAGCTTTGTTGTCACTTTTTTATTTTATTGAATAAAGCGATATATTATTAAAATTATATTTACATACATGAAACTATTATATCTAAATTATCGTTAAAATAGTCGAAAAATTTAGATAAATATTTGTGTGAATTATCAGCAATGTGATAAAGTAATATTGGTTTTTCTTTTTTATTTTATGTGATCATTAGTTTTAGAATAAGGGGTGGTTAAAATAGAAATTTGGCAATGGTTGTTGGAATGTATAAAAGATGTTCCTAAAAGCTATGTTACTGGCTTATTTACAACTTTTATTATAATGTTTGCAGTAACCTTATATCATAAAATATTTATTAAGTTTGATAAAATACGTAAATTTTTTAACTTCATTAAACTATCTAGCATAATAAATAATAAACAAGTAGATGAAAAGAATAATAATATTATACATATCAAAAAAATTCCAAAATTTGAAGTGAATTATAAATCTTATAAAGTTTCAAAACACTCACATAAAGAATCTAACGATGATAATGAATTTTTAATCATTTGTATTATCAGTGGTGTTGTTGCAACAGTCTTTTTAGGTGAGCAATTAAGAGAAAATTATTTATATGTTCAAAAAATATTGTCTATTATTTTGAATGTGCTTGCTCTATTGGGTTTTGCCATGATATTCAAAATAGTTCTAACTAGAAACACTTATAAAACAACGATAAATTTTTTAATAATTACTACAATTTATATACTATTTGTTAATTATATTAATAATTTATTACCAGAAATTGTAGCTCAAATTCCTAAACAATTAAATATATTTAGCATGGAAGGGATAGCGTTTACAGCCTATACCCTGGTTGGAATAATGGTATTATTATTGGCATTAATATTTATTATCATGTTTGTCCTTAGAATTATAGCATTAGTTATAGTAGATAAATATATGAATTCAATATCTAGATTTATAATTATCAAAACAGGGATTTGTGAAAAAACAACATTATGTTTAATTTTTATAATATTTTTGACTGGTTTTTCATATCTTTTGACAACAGGAACTTTATACGAATGGGTGTCATCATTTCAAAATATATAGATGATGTATCAATTTAAAACTTCGGTTTTGATAAATAACATTAATTGGATATTTTAAAAATATGTATAATCATGTGTTAAATATAAAAATGAAGCACCCGTATGAAATAGGTGCTTCATTTCCAGAGTGTCGACAAAGTCTTAGACTTTGCCGGCATTTTTTTATGCGCATGCTTTCCGCGGGCATGTTCTCAGCCTGTAGTCTTCGAATCAT